>NZ_JBJKEX010000114.1:0-8386 GCF_045505405.1 Hansschlegelia beijingensis
GCCAGACGCCGCTGCGCTTCCTGCTCGAGGACAAGATCGACCTGCTGAAGGACGCCCCTGCGCCGACGCCGTCCCCCGCCCGCGCGGCCGCCGGCGGCTATGTCGTGCAGGTGAGTTCGCAACGCTCCGAGGAGGAGGCCCGAACCGCCTTTGCTTCGCTGCAGAAGCGCTTCCCGCAGGTGCTGGGCAGCTACCAGGCGTCGATCCAGAGCGCGACCGTCGGCGATCGCGGGACCTACTACCGCGTCCGCGTCGGGCCGTTCGGCAGCAGCACCGACGCCTCCACGGTGTGCAACAACCTGCGCGCCGCCGGCGGCGACTGCGTGGTCGCGCGCAACTAGGTCCCGATCGTAGCAAGACGTCGCGCGGCGCCTGTCGTCCGCGCGACCTTCTTTCTCAGTTCCTCGATCAGTCCGGCTTCATGGCGACCCGCGCATTCATCTCCGGCTGCCAGGGACTTGCGCTCACGCCGGAGGAGCGGGCGTTCTTTCGGGACGCCGAGCCGTGGGGCCTGATCCTTTTCGGCCGCAACATCGAGTCGCCGGACCAGATCCGAAGCCTGTGCGGCCAGTTCCGCGAAGCCGTCGGCCGCTCCGACGCCCCGGTGCTGATCGACCAGGAAGGCGGCCGCGTCCAGCGTATCCGCCCCCCGCTCGCCTCCGCCCATCCGGCGGCGGCCGCGTATGGACGGCTCTACGAGATCGACCCTCAGGGGGCGCTCACGGCGGCTCGCCTGGGCGCCGAGCTTCTCGGAGCGGAGCTGTCGAGCCTCGGCGTGACGGTCGATTGCCTCCCAGTGCTCGACCTTCCGGCCCAGGGCATGACGGACGCCATCGGCGACCGCGCCTATGCGAGCGCTCCTGAGGCGATCGCAAGATTGGGCCGGGCGGTCATCGACGGCCTTCTGGCGGGCGGCGCTCTGCCGGTGGTCAAGCACATGCCAGGACATGGCCGCGCCACCGTCGACAGCCACTTCCACCTTCCTCGCGTCACGGCCGACCGCGACACGCTGGAGGCCACCGACTTCCGCCCGTTCCGCGCGCTTGCGGACGCGCCGATCGGCATGACCGGTCACATCGTGTTCGAGGCCATCGACCCCGACCAGCCCGCCACCCTGTCGGCCGCCGTGATCGGGGGGATCATCCGGGGCCACATCGGCTTCGACGGGCTGCTGCTGACCGACGACCTCTCGATGAAGGCGCTCTCCGGCGGCGTGGGCGACTCGGCGGCGAGGGCGTTCGTCGCCGGCTGCGACGTCGCCTTGCATTGCAACGGCGCGATGAGTGAAATGCTCGAGGTCGCGGCGGCGGCGCCGCGGCTCGAGGGACGGTCAGCCGATCGGGCCGCGAGGGCGCTCGCCCTGCTGGGGCCGCGCGCGGAGGTCGATGTCGCGGCGCTCGCGGCGGCGCGCGACCAACTCCTCGAGAGCGCGAGCGTCTGACGCCGCCGGAGGCGCGGCCTTGGCCGACAATGGGCTCGAAGCGTCAGGCACTTTCGAGGCGGACGAGCGCGACGAGGCCGCGGGCAAGGCCTTCGTCGTCGATCTCGACGGCTTTGAAGGACCGCTCGACCTGTTGCTCGACCTCGCGCGCCGACAGAAGGTGGATCTCGCCCGCATCTCCATCCTGGAGCTCGCCGAGCAGTACCTCGCCTTCGTCGAGGTCGCCCGCGTAGAGCGTCTGGACCTCGCGGCCGACTATCTCGTGATGGCGGCGTGGCTGGCCTATCTGAAGTCCCGGCTGCTCGCGCCTGATGCGCCGGCGGACGAGGAGGAGCCGCCGGCCTCGATGGTGGCCGCGGCTCTGGCGTTCCGGCTGCGCAGGCTGGAGGCCATGCGCGCCGCAGGCTACGCGCTGTTCGACCGCCCGTTGCTCGACCGCGATGTCTTCGCCCGAGGCGAGGCTCCAGCGCAGGCGCAGCAGGCGCCGCCTCTCTGGACTGCGACTTTGTACGATCTTCTGAGCGCTTACGCCCGGCAGAGGACCCGAAATCTCAGGAGCGCGGTGACCGTCGAGCGGCGTCCGACATGGACGCTCGCCGAAGCTCGCGCCGCGCTGGAGCGCCTCGTGGGACGCTCCGCCGACTGGTCGCGGCTCGACGCGCTGCTGTTGCGCTACATGAACCCGGAGATGCGGGCTTCGGTGCTCGCCGCAGGCTTCGGCGCCTCCCTGGAGCTGGCCCGCGAGGGCAGGCTGGAGCTCAGACAGGAGCGGGCCTTTGGGCCGCTCTTCGTGCGCAGCGGCGCGCCGCTCGCAGTGGTTCGAAAGGAAGAGGGGTGAGCGGGCCGCACGACGCTCCTCCGCTGCCGCTCGAAGGGCTCGACGGCAGGCTCACGGCCGACGAACGCTCGCGTGTCGATCCGCTCCATCGCAACATCGTCGAGGCGACGCTGTTCGCGTCTCCCGCCCCGGTGGATGAGGCGGAGCTCGCCGCGCGGCTGCCGGCCGGCGCTGATCTGAGGCTGGTCCTTCGGATGCTCGTCCAGGACTACGCGGGCCGGGGCGTCAATCTTCGACGCGTCGGGGCCGGCTGGGCGTTTCGCACCGCGCCCGAGGTGGCCGCCGCTGTCGTTGCGGGAGCGCGCGAGACCAAGAAGCTGTCCCGGGCGGCGATCGAAACCCTGGCGATCATCGCCTACCACCAGCCGACGACGCGGGCCGAGATCGAGGAGATCCGCGGCGTCGCGACCTCGCGCGGCACGCTCGAGACGCTTCTTGAGGCGGGCTTTATCCGGCTGCGGGGACGGCGCCGGTCGCCTGGTCGTCCGGTGACCTTTGGCACAACCCCGGCGTTCCTGGACCATTTCGGGCTGGAGAAGGTCTCCGATCTGCCGGGGCTCGCCGAGCTGAAGGCGGCGGGACTGCTCGACGCCCGTCTGCCGCCGGGCCTCGACCTGCCGCCGCCGAGCGACGACGACGGATTGCGCGCCGACGAGGATCCGCTCGAGGACGGGGATCCGCTCGACCCAGCGGACGCCCCCGACGATGCGGCCGGCGAGAGATCGCAGGAGCGTTGAGGTCTCTAGCGCGCCCGTCTAGCGCCTGACGGCGGCGTGATGCCACAACCTGCCGAAGTCCTTGTGTTTCCCACTCCCGGGACCTAGTTTCCGATCATGCTGGACTGGCCTCCGTCATGCGTCGGGCCGCTGCGAGCGCCTTCCGGCTGATCGAAAGGAAACGTCATGAGCCTCACGCACTGGCTGGTCGTCGGCGTTCTCGTGCTGCTGCTGTTCGGCGGCCGCGGGAAGATCTCCGACATCATGGGCGACATGGCCAAGGGCATCAAAAGCTTCAAGAAAGGCCTCACCGAAGAGGACGAGGTCGCCGACGGCATGTCCCAGCAGCGGGGCCCCCAGACGATCGAACACCGCGCCGATCCGCAGGTTCGCCCGACCGTCGGCAGCGTCGACGGCCGCCAGTCGTAACTTGCAGGCTCGGCCGGGCGGCGCCGCGAGGCGCCGCTTTTCGCCTTGCCCGCCGGCGGCCTGACAGATGTTCGACATAGCCTGGTCCGAGTTCCTGGTCGTCGCAGTGGTCGCGCTCGTCGTCATAGGGCCGCGCGACCTGCCGCCACTGCTGCGTCAGCTCGGCAAGACCGTCGCCACGCTGCGGCGGATGGCCGGCGATTTTCAGTCGCAGTTCAACGAGGCCCTGCGGGAGGCCGAACTCGACGATCTCCAGAAGGACCTTACGGGCCTCAAGGACACCGCGAACAAGATGGTCAGCGCGCCCGATCCGTTCAAAATGGCGCGCGACGAGATCAGAAGCGCGCTCACTACGCCTTCCAAACCTACGCCGTCGGCGCTGGCCGGCGCGGCGGCGACCGGCGCGGCGGACGCGCCTTCAGCCCTCGCGCCTGAGCCCGAGGCGGAAGCGGCTCCGGCGCCGAGCAGCGCGCCGGCGGCCGATCCGGAGCTGCCCGCGAGAGCCAACGGATCAACTCACCCCTCCGGTTCCGAGCCTGTGGCGGCGTCCGGTGATCCCGCTCCCGGAGCGCGCGCGTGACCCAGGCCGACATCGACGCCACCAAGGCGCCGCTGATGGACCATTTGATCGAGCTGCGGTCGCGGCTGATCAAATCCATCATCGCGTTCGTGATCGCATTTGCGATCTGCTTCTCGGTGGCGAGCCACATCTTCAACATCCTGCTCGTGCCCTACGAGATCGCGGCGGGTTCGGCCGAGGCGATCCGGCTGCAGTACACGGCGCCGCAGGAGTTCTTCATCACCCAGATCAAGCTCGCGATGTTCGGCGCGGGCTTCATCTCCTTCCCGCTGGTCGCCAACCAGATCTACAAATTCGTCGCGCCCGGCCTCTACAAGAACGAGCGGCAGGCCTTCCTGCCCTATCTGATCGCGACGCCGGTCCTGTTCCTGCTCGGCGCGGCGTTCGTCTATTTCGCCGCGATGCCGCTGGCGATGCGGTTCTTCCTGTCGATGCAGCAGACCGGCGGGGACGGGCACGCCTCGATCGAGCTGATCGCCCGGACCAGCGAGTATCTCTCGCTGATCATGACGCTGATCTTCGCCTTCGGGATCTGCTTCCAGACGCCGGTGATCCTCACGCTGCTGGCGCGGGCCGGCTTCATCGACTCCAAATGGCTGATCGCCAAGCGGCGCTACGCCATCGTGGCGGTGTTCGCGATCGCCGCGGTTCTCACGCCCCCTGACGTCATCAGCCAGGTCGCGCTTGCGGTGCCTACGCTGCTTCTCTACGAAGCCTCCATCCTGGTCGTGAAGATGGTCGAGAAGAGGCAGGCGCAGGCGGAGGCCGCCGGAAGCCCGCCGGAGTAGGGTCCCGCCCGGCCTGCGCGTCTTCATCGATCTTCTGGGCCGTCTCGGGGGAGCGGACAGGGCTTCCCCGCTAGAAACCGCGGCTGCGTCACGACGCCCGCATCCAGATCAATCGAAGGACTTCTGCTCCGATGCATGACATCCGCCTGATCCGCGACAATCCGGAGGTGTTCGACCGGGGTCTCGCGCGTCGGGGATTGACGCCGCAGAGCCCGCGGCTGATCGCGGTCGACGAGCGCCGGCGCGAGATCATCGGGCGGCTGCAGGTCATGCAGGAGCGCCGCAACTCCGCCTCCAAGGAGGTCGGCCAGGCCAAGGCGCAGAAGGACGAGGCGCGCGCAGAGGCCCTGATCGCCGAGGTCGCCCAGCTCAAGCAGGACATTCCGGCCGCCGAGTTCGAGCAGAAGGCGATCGAGGAGGAGCTTCACGCGACGCTCGCCGAGATCCCCAACATCCCGCTCGAGGAAGTGCCGGACGGCAAGGACGAGAGCGACAATGTCGAGCTTCGCCGCGTCGGCCAGCCGCGCGAGATCCACGATCCGCGCGCCCATTACGAGCTTGGGGAAGCGCTTGGCCTGATCGATTTCGAGGCCGCCGCCCGCATGTCCGGCGCGCGCTTCGCGGTGCTGAAGGGGCAGGTGGCGCGTCTCGAGCGTGCGCTCGCGAGCTTCATGCTCGACCTTCACACAAGCGAGCACGACTACACGGAGGTCGCGCCGCCGCTGCTGGTGCGCGACGAGGCCATGTTCGGCACGGCGCAGCTGCCGAAGTTCGCCGACGACCAGTTCCGCACCAGCTTCGATTTCTGGCTGATTCCGACGGCGGAGGTCTCCCTCACCAATCTGGTGCGCGAGCAGATCCTTTCCGAGGAGGAGCTGCCCCTGCGGGTCACCGCGGGCACGCCGTGTTTCCGCGCCGAAGCGGGGGCGGCCGGACGTGATACGCGCGGCCTGATCCGCCAGCACCAGTTCACCAAGGTCGAGCTGGTCTCGGTCACGACGCCGGAGAAGAGCCTCGAGGAGCACGAGCGGATGCTCGGCTGCGCGGAGGAGGTGCTGAAGCGGCTCGACCTGCCGTTCCGCACCGTGACGCTCTGCACAGGCGACATGGGCTTCTCGTCGCAGAAGACCTACGACATCGAGGTCTGGCTTCCGGCCCAGAACACCTACCGTGAGATATCGAGCTGCTCGGTCTGCGGCGACTTCCAGGCGCGGCGCATGAACGCGCGGTATCGCCCCGCCGACTCCAAGGGCCTGCGCTTCGTCCACACCCTGAACGGCTCCGGCGTCGCGGTCGGACGCGCATTGGTCGCGGTGCTGGAGAACTACCAGCAGGAAGACGGCTCGATCGCCATTCCGACCGCGCTGCGGCCCTATATGGGCGGGCTCGAGAAGATTGAGCGTGCGTCTTGAGAATCCTCCTCACCAATGACGACGGCGTCCATGCCGAAGGGCTCGAGACGCTTGAACAGATTGCGCGGGAGCTCTCCGACGACGTCTGGATCGTCGCGCCCGAGACCGACCAGTCCGGCGCCTCGCATTCGATCTCGCTGAGCGATCCACTCCGGCTGCGCGAGATTGGCGACAAGCGCTTCGCCGTGCGCGGCACGCCGAGCGACTGCGTCATCATGGGCGTGCGCCATCTGCTGGCGGACAAGCGGCCAGACTTGATCCTCTCCGGCGTCAATCGCGGGCAGAACGTCGCCGAGGACGTCACCTATTCGGGCACCATCGCGGGCGCCATCGAAGGCACCCTGCTCGGCGTGCCGTCGATCGCGCTGTCGCAGAACTTCGACCGCACCCGCGAGGTCGGAGACATCTTCGATTCCGCCCGGCGACACGGCGCCGATGTGGTGCGCCGGATCGTGAAGGCGGGCTTCCAGCGCGACCGCCTGGTCAACGTCAATTTCCCGGGCTGCCTCGGCGAGGAGGTGGTCGGCGTGGCGGTGACCCGGCAGGGCCAGCGCAATCAGGAACTGCTGAAGATCGAGGGCCGCAACGACGGTCGCGGCAACCCCTATTTCTGGATCGTCTTCGGTCGCGCCGACTTCGTGGCGCAGGAGGGCACCGATCTCGCCGCCGTCCGGGCGCGCCAGATCTCCGTCACTCCTCTGAAGATCGACTTGACTGACGAAGCGCTCTTCGACGGACTGACTGCGGCCTTCGCCGACGCCTGAGGATGCGAGTCGCATGAGCATGACCGCCGACGACGCCGAACGCACCCGGCGCGCCGAGCTGGTGCTCGCGCTGAGAAGCCGGGGCGTGCTGCACACCCGCACCCTCAAGGCGCTTGAGACCATTCCCCGTGCGCTGTTCGCGCCTGCGCGCCACCGCGCCGTGGCCTATGCGGACCGCTCCTTACCGATCGCCTGCGGGCAGACGCTCGAATCGCCGTCGCAGATCGCCATGATGGTGGACGGGCTCGCGGTCGGCGATCTCGACAACGTTCTCGAGATCGGCACCGGCACGGGCTACTGCGCCGCGATCCTGTCCCGGCTCGCGCGTCGGGTGGTCAGCGTCGACCGGTTCCGCACGCTCATCGAGAACGCCGAACGCCGGATTGCGGAGCTTGGCGGAGCGTCGAACTGCACGCTCGTGTTCGGCGATGGCGCGCTCGGCCGCCCGGCTCAGGCGCCCTTTGAGCGCATCCTCATCACCGCAGCTGTCGACAGACCGCCGTCGACGCTGTTGAATCAGCTCAAGCCCGGCGGGGTGATGATCGCGCCGATCGGCGACGCCGCCGGTCAGCGACTTACCCGCTTCATCAAGGGCAAGGACGGCTCGCTCGACGAGACGACGATCGGCACGATCCGCCAGCAACCCATGCTCGAGGGCGTCGCGTTGGCCCTCTGATCGCGTGGCGCGGCGGCAAGATTTGCGGCCGGATCGTGGCCGGGACGGCCGTCCTAAACCCTCCGTTTACCTCAACGCGCTTTAACTCTGATCATGTCGGTCGAGTTCGTCGCGAGTGTCCAACATGCGTAACTTCGTTCCGTGCCTGCGTTCCCGGCTCCTGGCGCGCGCCGCTGTGGTCGCTCTTGGCGCTGGCGCTCTCGGGGCCTGTAGCTCCGATACCACCCGCTTCGGCGAGGATCCTTTCTCCAATCCGTTCTCGACCGCCTCGGCGGAGAGGCGGGCGCCGGAGCCGGACTACACCAGCTCCGTTCAGGCGGCGCCGAGCAGCCGTGTCGAACGCGCGCCTCTTGGCGCCCCGCCGCCGGCCCAGGCCCGGCCGATGCGCGGCTTCGAGAACTCCGGCGGCTATCGTTCGTCTTCGGTCGATCCGCAGTCGACGGGGGCGCTCCCGCCTGCGCGAAGCCCCGAGCCTCGTTCAGGCGCGGCCGGCTGGTCGTCGAACGGCGGCACCGTGGTGACGCTGCAGCGGGGCGAGAGCCTGCACACCCTCTCGCAGCGCTACGGCGTGCCGGCGAGCGCGATCATGCAAGCCAACAACATGCGCAACGCGAATGGTCTGGCGCCGGGTCAGCAGGTCGTCATCCCGTCCTACTCCGGCCAGCAGGTCGCCGCAGCGCCGGCGCACCCATTCTGGAAAACATGCAGGCAATGTCCCGAAGCGCCTACGATAAGGTCTTGA
>NZ_JBJKEX010000115.1:0-8312 GCF_045505405.1 Hansschlegelia beijingensis
GATCCGCGAGCATCCGGTGATGCTGAACCGCGCGCCGACGCTGCACCGTCTGGGCATCCAGGCGTTCGAGCCGGTGCTGATCGAGGGCAAGGCGATCCAGCTTCACCCGCTGGTCAGCGCGTTCGGCCCCGCCCCCGGCGCGCCCGAGAAGCCGAAGGCGCCGTTCAGCAGGCTCAGCACTGGCGGGATGATCAGCGCCCCGAAGACGACGCCGAACACGAGCGCCGCCTGCTGCCGCCACGGCGTGGCGCCGACCAGTTGCCCGGTCTTGAGGTCCTGCAGATTGTCGTTCGAGATCGTCGCGACGCCGAACACGATCGCGGTGGTGATCAGGGCGTAGGCGGCGAGCGCCTGAACCCGGTCCGGCGGGCCACCTGCGCCGTAGGCGGCCGCGAGGAGCAGCGCCGCCCCGAGCGCCGCCAGGATGCCGACCCCCGAGATCGGGCTGTTGGACGAGCCGATCAGCCCCGCCATGTAGCCGCAGATCGCCGCGACGACGGTCCCGGCGATCAGGACGTACGCCGCCGAGCCGATCACGATCGGCCAGGGATTCGCCGCGACCGGCCCTCCCGTCGCGAAGCCGAGCAGCAGGAGGATGATCGGCGCGATCGCGAGCCCGATGACCCCGCCGACGACGGCGATCGGCAGGTCGCGCTCGGCGAGGTCGAGACGGTGGCCTTGTTCACGCCGCAGCCGGGCGGCCGCGAGGGCCGTGCGGACGCCGTTCGCGATCGGCCCGAGGATCTTGAGAAGGGTCCAGAGCGCCGCAACCGCGATGACGCCCGTTCCGATCAGGCGGACATCGCCACGGAAGGTCTGCGACACGAGGGCGGAGAGGGGCTCGCTCAGCCCGTGCGCGGCGGTCGAGACCGGGACCAGCACGGCCCAGCTGATCAGCATGCCTAGGAACATCGCAAGCCCGACCGAGACGCCGACGAGATGGCCGACGCCGATCAGCGCGAGCGAGAAGCTGGCCGACACGGAGCTCGCCCCCGCCCCGACACGGAACGCGACGGCGGCCTCCGCCGCGATCAGCCGGGTGTTGGCGATCACCGCGAAGGCCGCGGAGGCGAGCGAGCCCAGCAGCAGCATCCGGAGGCCCCGCCGGCTTTCCTCCGCCCCCTGGCCCGAGCCGGCCCCGACCCTCAGAACCTCGGCCGCCGCCACGCCTTCCGGGTAGGGCAGGTCGGACCCGGTAACCAGCGCGCGCCGCAGCGGGACCGAGAGCATCACGCCCAGGATCCCGCCGAGACCGATGACGGCGGCGCTCGTCAGATAGGGAAAATCCGTCCACCAGCCGATGATCACGAGCGCCGGCAGCACGAAGATGATCGCCGACAGCGTGCCGGCCGCCGAGGCCACCGTCTGGACGATGTTGTTCTCGAGGATCGTCGCGCCGCCGACGGCCCGGAGCGCCGCCATGGAGATCACCGCCGCAGGGATCGAGGTTGCGAAGGTGAGGCCGACCTTGAGGCCGAGATAGACGTTGGCGGCGGTGAAGGCGACCGTGATGAGGCCGCCCAGAGCGACGCCCCGGAGCGTGAGCTCGCGGCCGTGCGCGGAGACGTCCGTCCGACCCGCCATGATGCCGCTCCGCCATTCGCCAGGGCGCCCGGACGGGCGCGACAAGGCTGGCCGACCACGAGCCTAGCGGGCTGGAGCGGGACCCGGAAGCCCGGGCGCCGCTTCCGGCGCGCCTTGGCGCGGCCTCAGCCGTGCACCCGGCGCATCACGGCGATGCGCACCAGGTCCTGAAGCGTCGTCGCCTTGAGCTTGTCCTTCAGGGTCGAGCAGGTGTTGGCGACGGTCTTGTAGCTGACGCCGAGATCGTCCGCGATCTGGGCGTAGGCCTTGCCCTCGCCGAGCAGCGCCAGGATCTGAAGCTCGCGGGCGGTGAGGTCGGTCTCGTCCTTCCGGCTCCGGGAGCCGAGCAGGGCGACCTGCACCGCCATGTCGTGCCCGATATAGGGCTGGTTGCGGCGCACCTTCTCGACGGCTTCGAGGAAGGTCTTGGGCCCCGCGTCCTTCGGGACGAAGCCGGTCGCGCCGACATTGAGCGCGCGGCGGGCGATGATCGGGTCGCCATGCATGCTGAGCACCAGGACAGGGGTGCTTTCGTCATGCCGCCTGAGGCGGCGGATGAACGACAGCCCCGCGAGGCCCTCGCCGCGGATCGCGAGATCGACCACGATCAGGTTCGGTCGCCGGCGACGATAGAGCTGATAGCCGGCGAGCGGCGTCGCGGCCTCCAGCACCTCCGCGAAGCCCGCCTCCAGCAGGACGCTGCGGCAGCCCTGCAGCACGATCGGATGATCGTCGATCACCAGAACGCGGCTCACTTGGCGGCTCCCTCGAATTCGTGGAAGGACCGGCGCCGGAAGCCGTTGGCCTGCGCGCTCATCGTTCCTCCCCCGCCGTCGGGCCCGGCAGCCCCTTGCGCTTCAGCAAGGCGAGCGCCTCCTCGCGCGAGGCGCCCTGAAGCCGCGCCGTGACGTAGTGCTTGCCGGTCTCGCCGAAGCCGGCGTGTTCGCCCTCCTGCGCGATCGAGGAGAGCTGTTCGATGATGGTGCACGCGTCCTCGTTGACGCCGTTCTCTCTCAGCATCGCCTCGAGCTGAACGGCGCGGTTCGCGATCATGCGGCTGCCTTCGTAGAAGCGCGCGTCCGCGGTCGCCAGAACCGCCTGCAGTCGTCGCGCCGCGTCGCTGTCCGCGTGGCCGCCGCTCTGACGGTTCGCGAGCCATTCCGACGGCGCGGTCTTGTCGCCGACCTGAAGCCAGTCCTGGCCGGCGCCCGGGGCGGCTCGGCGCAAGGGCTGCACGGCCTGCGTCTTCTCGCTGGAGTCGTCGTCGCAAGCCGCGAGGGCGATGAAAAGCGGAATAATAAGAGAGATCCTCAGGATCAACTTAATAAGTTTATATTTATACATCGCCGAGGCCCGCTCCGAGGCAGCGCGCCGTCGATAGTACAAAAGTGACGGCGTGGCCAGCGGTCGCATCCTGCCCCGCGACGATTGGCCGTCCGCGCCGCTGCAGGAGCATGAGGAGGGTCTAAGCCTCTAAAAAATCTCTGAGATTTTCATGAGACTGGCATGCCAGAACCCGCGGCGCGCCCTGGCAACAGGGCAGGGAAATGTACCCGTCCGATTTTTCTACTCTCCCCCGAGACAGCTTTCTGCCGTTCGTTAAAAGTCGCGCTGCTGCAGAACGCAAGAAGCGCAGACGCGCAGATCAATAACAAGGTTCGGCGCACCGCCCTCCGGACCATCGCGTCTCAGCGCGTCGCCAGAGCACCGGCTCGAGCGCCGCCGCTTCCACGAAACGGAAACGCAAGGGGATCCATATGATCAGTCTGAGAACTTCCGCGTCGGCGGCGACGCTTGTCGCGGCGGCCGCGCTGGGGCTCGCCGCCTCGGCGCTTCCGGCGGGCGCCAACGACAAGCTCGTCGAGCTCTCCAAGAGCAATGAGAACTGGGTGATGACTGGCCGCACCTACAGCGCCCAGAACTACAGCCCGATGACCCAGATCAGCACGGAAAACGTGAAGAATCTGAAGCCGGCATGGTCGTTCTCGACGGGCGTGCTGCACGGCCATGAGGGCACGCCCCTGGTGGTCGGCAACAAGATGTACGTCCACACGCCGTTCCCGAACATCACCTTCGCGCTCTCGCTCGATGAGCCGGGCAAGATTCTCTGGCAGCACAAGCCGAAGCAGCCGCCGACCGCCCGCGCCGTCGCGTGCTGCGACGTCGTCAACCGCGGCCTCGCCTACTGGCCGGGCGACGGCAAGCATCCTGCCCAGATCCTGAAGACCCAGCTCGACGGCCACATCGTGGCGCTCAACGCCGAGACCGGCGAAGAGCTCTGGAAGATGGAGAACTCCGACATCAAGGTCGGCTCCACGCTCACCATCGCGCCTTACGTCATCAAGGACACCGTCCTGGTCGGCTCCTCGGGCGCCGAGCTCGGCGTGCGCGGCTACGTCACCGCCTACGACGTCAAGACGGGCGCGCAGAAGTGGCGCGCTTACGCCACGGGTCCGGACAACGAGCTGCTGCTGGCGAAGGACTTCAACAGCGCCAACCCGCAGTACGGCCAGTTCAACCTCGGCACCGACAAGACCTGGCAGGGCGACGCCTGGAAGATCGGCGGCGGCACCAACTGGGGCTGGTACGCCTACGATCCGGAGACGAACCTGTTCTACTACGGCTCGGGCAACCCGGCGCCGTGGAACGAGACGATGCGTCCCGGCGACAACAAGTGGACGATGACGATCTGGGGTCGCGACATCGACACCGGCGAGGCCAAGTTCGGCTACCAGAAGACGCCGCATGACGAGTGGGACTACGCCGGCGTCAACGTGATGATGCTGTCGGAGCAGAAGGACAAGGAAGGCAAGCTGCGCAAGCTGCTGACCCATCCGGACCGCAACGGCATCGTCTACACGCTCGACCGGACCAACGGCGACCTGATCTCCGCCGACAAGATGGACGACACGGTCAACTGGGTGAAGCAGGTCGACCTGAAGAGCGGCCAGCCGATCCGCGACCCCGAGTTCGCGACCCGGATGGACCACAAGGCGACCGAGATCTGCCCGTCGGCCATGGGTTACCACAACCAGGGTCACGACTCGTACGATCCCGAGAAGAAGAAGTTCTTCCTCGGCATCAACCACATCTGCATGGACTGGGAGCCCTTCATGCTCCCGTATCGCGCCGGTCAGTTCTTCGTCGGCGCCACCCTGTGGATGTATCCTGGCCCGAAGGGCGATCGTCAGAACTACGAGGGCCTCGGCCAGATCAAGTCGTATGACGCGATCACGGGCAAGTTCGACTGGGAGAAGATGGAGCGCTTCTCCGTGTGGGGCGGCACCATGGCGACCGCGGGCAATCTCGTGTTCTACGGGACGCTCGACGGCTTCCTGAAGGCCCGCGACAGCCGCAATGGCGACCTGGTCTGGAAGTTCCGTCTGCCCTCCGGCGTGATCGGTCACCCGATGACGTACGAGCACAACGGCACCCAGTACGTCGCGATCTACTACGGCGTGGGCGGCTGGCCGGGCGTCGGCTTGGTGTTCGACCTGAACGACCCGACCGCGGGCCTCGGCTCGGTCGGCGCCTTCAAGAACCTGCAGAACTACACGCAGATGGGCGGCGGCCTGATGGTGTTCTCGCTCGACGGTAAGAACCCCTACGACGACCCGAACGTCGGCGAGTACAAGGGCAAGGCCCTCTGATCGCAGGCTTCGGCCGCGACGAGATCCCGCCGGCCTCCCGGCCGGCGGGATCGGAATCCGAACCTTCTAGGAAATGTCTCGTGAGCGCCCCCGCCCTCGGCGGAGAAGAGCAGCGCCGGGACCGGGAGAGCGAAATGACCTCGAACAGCTGGAATGCGGTGCGCGCCGCTTTCTTGGCCGGCGCGACGGCGCTCGCGGCGCCTGCCGCCTGGGCGGCCGAGACCGCCGGGACGGCCGCGACGCAGGACCAGGGCGCGCTCCGCGTCTGCGCCTCGACCGTCGAGGCTCCGTACTCGATGAAGGACGCCAAGGGCTTCGAGAACAAGATCGCCATCGCGGTGGCGGAGGCGATGGGCCGCAAGGCCGAATTCGTCTGGTTCGACAAGGCCGCGATCTATCTCGTGCGCGACGGCCTGGACAAGAAGCTGTGCGACGTCGTGCTGGGCGTCGACACGGGCGACGAGCGGGTTCTGAGCACCAAACCCTATTTCCGCACCGGCTATGTCTATGTCACGCGCCCCGACGAGGGCGAGATGGGCACGAACTGGCAGGCGATCGAGAAGCCCCAGTTCACGAAGTTCGCGATGCGCTTCCAGACCCCGGCCGAACTGATGATCAAGCAGGCCGGCAAGTACGAGGACACGCTCTCGTATCAGCTGTCGCTGGTGAACTTTCAGGACAAGCGGAACAAGTACACGCAAGTCGCGGCCGACAAGCTCGTCAGCGAAGTGGCGTCCGGCGAGGCCGACATCGCGATCGCGTTCGCGTCCGATGTCGCCCGTTACGTCAAGGAATCGTCGAAGCCGCTGAACGTCACGATGATCGACGACGACTTCACGCTCTCCGACGGGACCAAGGTCCCTCTGCACTACGACCAGGCGATGGGCGTCCGCAAGGACGACAAGGAGCTCGCCGCCGCGCTCGACGCCGCGATCGAGAAGGCTCAGCCGCAGATCGATCAGGTGCTCCGCGACGAAGGCGTGCCGTTGCTGAAGCAGAGCAGTTGAAGCGTCGAACGGCGCATCTCTTTAGTTCGAAAGCGATTGGATAGTGATGATCAGGAAGATGTGGATCGCCGCGCTGGCTTCGGCGGCGGTGATGACCGCGATCCCGACGGCGAACGCGGCGATCGAACTGCACAATACGGTCACCGGCGAGCCTCTGAACCTTGACGACGCAGGCCCGGAGGGCAAGGACGTCGCGGCGTTCAAGGAGTTCCTCGAGACCGGCAAGAATCCCTACCTGGATCAGCCGAACTGCCTGGCCAAGGCGCAGGAGCTTTATCTCGGCGCCTGCTCGGGCTGCCACGGGCATGTCGGCGAGGGCAAGCTCGGGCCCGCTCTGAACGACAACTACTGGACCTATCCGGACAACAACACGGACAAGGGTCTGTTCGAAACCATCTTCGGCGGCGCAAGCGGCCAGATGGGGCCGATGTACAACCTGCTGAACGTCGACGAGATACTTCTCGCGATGGCCTGGGTCCGGCACATGTACACGGGCCCGAAGGAAGACGCCAACTGGCTCAACGAGAAGCAGCTGGCCAACTTCAAGCCGTTTGACGGCAAGGACGCGACCAAGCCGCAGGGCGACACGCTGCCGGAATGCAAGGTCGACTGAGGGATCTCCCCGCCCGGGCGGGCGGCGAGGAAGACGGAGCGGCCACCCGCGCCTGCTCCGGTGACTGAACGAGAGCGCTAAGCGTCAAGGAGGAATGCCCATGTCCAAGATCAAGAGCATCTGCGGCTTTGCGGCCGCCGCGGCGTTCGCGTCGGTCGCGCTCGCCGCTCCGGCCCTCGCCTATGACGGCACCAACTGCAAGGAGCCGGGCGTGTGCTGGGAGCCGAAGCCCGGCTATCCGGCGAAGGACAAGATCGTCGGGTCGAAGTACGACCCGAAGCACGATCCGAAAGAAGTGAACAAGCAGAGCGAGTCCATCAAGGCGATGGAAGAGCGCAACGCGAAGCGCGCCGCGAACTACGCCAAGACCGGCAAGTTCCAGTACGACGTCAAGAAGATCGGCGCGAACTGATCTCATTGCGGCCGGCCGCCTGATGACAGGCGCGCCGGCCGTTCCTCGATCCCTGGCGGTCCGCGCGCATTCGGATCGTCTCCCTTCGTCGCCGGAGCGGGCTCTTCCGACCGTTCCATGGGATGGCGACACGCGCCTAGCGGCCGCCGATCGTCGGGTTCATCGTCCCGAGGGACCGGCGACGGCGGCCGCCCTTTCGGAAGGAGAGGCGTCGCATGAGCATGACGAGGGCCGCTGAACTGCGCGCGGGCGGCGAACAATCGCCGGCGTCGCTGGGAGAGTGGCGCGAGAAGGCGCTCGCCTTCGAGCGCGAGGTCGGAACCGCCGTCGTGGGCCAGCCCTGGGTGGTGCGGCTGCTGACGGTCGCGTTGTTCGCGCGCGGCCACGTGCTGCTCGAGGGCGACGTCGGCGTCGGCAAGACGACGATCCTGCGCGCCGTCGCTCGCGCCCTCGGCGGCCCGTTCGAGCGCATCGAGGGCACGGTCGACCTGATGCCGACCGACATGCTCTACACCGCCTTCGTGGACGACGACGGCAAGCCGCGCGTCGAGCCCGGGCCGGTGCTGCATCATGGAGAAGACCTTGCGGTCTTCTTCTTCAACGAGATCAACCGGGCGCGCCCGCAGGTCCACTCGCTGCTGCTGCGGCTGATGGCCGAGCGCAGCGTCACCGCGTTCGGCAAGGAATGGTCGTTTCCGCACCTCCAGGTGTTCGCCGACCGCAACAGGGTGGAGAAGGAAGAGACCTTCGAGCTGCCCGCCGCGGCGCGAGACCGGTTCCTGATGGAGATCGCCGTCGACGCGCCGACCGATCCCGAGGTGCGGCGCGAGCTCGTCTTCGACCCGCGCTTCTACGACGTGGACCGGCTGATCGGCGGCGTCGCCGAAGGGGTGATCGATCACCGTCAGCTCGGCGAGGTCGGCCGCGCGATCCAGACGTCCGTGCACGCCAGCCGCGCGCTCGAGAACTACGTGCTCGCGCTGTGGTCGCGCTCGGTGCCGACGACGAACAGCGGGACCCGGATGTTCTGCAGCGCCACGGGGCGT
>NZ_JBJKEX010000116.1:0-8309 GCF_045505405.1 Hansschlegelia beijingensis
AGCCGGTCCTCGATCGCCGTCCGGTAGTGGCGCCGAACCGTTTCGTCACGGATCGTCGCGAGCGCCTCGTGCAGACGCCGCTCGAAGGCCGCGGCGCGCTCGGGCGTGTCCGTCGGCCCGGCGTCGAGCTCCCGGGCCCACAGGACGTCGACCAGCGGCGCGGCGGCGGAAAGAGCCGCGTCCACCGCTTCCCGGCCCTCGGCGCGAACCAGATCGTCCGGGTCCTGTCCCTCGGGAAGGAAGGCGAAGCGCAGGGAGCGCCCCGGCTGAAGCAGCGGCAGCGCGGTCTCCACTGCGCGAAAGCCCGCCCGTCGTCCGGCCTTGTCCCCGTCGAAGCAGAGGATCGGCTCCGGCGCCATGCGCCAGAGCAGCTCGATCTGCTCAGGCGTCAGCGCGGTGCCGAGGGGCGCGACGACATGCTCGACGCCCGCGGCCGAGAGCGCGATGACGTCGATATAGCCCTCGACGGCGACGACGGATTCAGCCTTGTGCGCGGCGGCGCGGGCGCGATGGTGGTTGTAGAGCGTCGCTCCCTTGTGAAACAGCGGGGTTTCAGGGGAGTTCAGGTACTTGGCCGGCGCGTCGGCCTGCATGGCCCGGCCGCCGAAGGCGATGATGCGGCCCCGCACGTCCTGGATCGGGAAGATCACGCGGTCGCGGAAGCGGTCGAATGGCTCCGGCACGTCGTCGCCGGCGACAAGCAAGCCCGCCTCGACCATGTCGGCGACCGAGACGCCCTGCTGGCGCAGGCGCCCCTTGAGTGCGCCTCGGTCGTTCGGGGCGTAGCCGACGCGGAAGTTGGCCTGGGTCTGCGGGCTCATGCCCCGGCTCGCCAGGTAGCCGCGCGCGGCGGCGCCCGCCCTGCCCTGCAGCTCCGCCTCGAAGAACCGCGCCGCCATCTCCATGATCTCGACGAGACCCGCGCGGCGCTCCTGCCGGCGCTCCTCTTCCGGCGAGTCCTTCGGCAGCGGCACGCCCGCCATCTCGGCGATCTGCGCGACCGCGTCGGGGAACGACAGCCCCTCGACCTCCATCAGGAACTTGAAGACGTCCCCGTGCTTGCCGGACGAGAAGCAGTGATAGAAGCCCTTCTGATCGTTGACGAAGAAGGACGGCGTCCGCTCCTGATTGAACGGCGAGAGCCCGGCGAACTCCCGCCCCTGCCGCTTCAGCTTCACGCGACGGCCCACGACCTCCGAAACCGGGAGGCGCTGGCGCAGTTCGTCGAGGAAGGAAGGGCTGAAGCGCATCGCGCAGGGATCGTCCGGGGGGTGACCAATCGGCGATAATACAACGTACGGCCCGAGTCGCGGGCGGCGCGATCAACGTCGCCCGCAATTCACAGGGCTGGCGGGAACGCCGGGCGGCGGGTTCCCCCGCTTCGCCGCCGGCGTGATTGACACCGCTCCCCTCTCCCTCTAGAGAACGGCCTCGTCGCGCGGGGCCAAAAGCCCCGCGTCGGCGTTTTGCGCACCCGTGGTCCTGCGTTCTCGCGACGCTTGGACCTGTCGGCGCCCGAGAGGGCGCAGCAGGAGGGCGCGTTCCTCAACCTGTCACAGGAGGACGCGATGTCGAAGCGGCACGCCTCGAAGTACAAAATTGATCGCCGTATGGGCGAGAGCATCTGGGGTCGCCCGAAGAGCCCCGTGAACCGCCGTGAGTACGGCCCCGGCCAGCACGGCCAGCGCCGCAAGGGCAAGCTGTCCGACTTCGGCGTCCAGCTGCGAGCCAAGCAGAAGCTCAAGGGCTACTACGGCTCGATCTCCGAGAAGCAGTTCCGCCGAATCTACGCCGAGGCGACCCGTCTCAAGGGCGACACCTCCGCGAACCTGATCGGCCTGCTGGAGCGCCGCCTCGACGCGGTCGTCTACCGCGCCAAGTTCGTGCCGACGCCCTTCGCCGCCCGCCAGTTCGTGAACCACGGCCATGTCCGGGTGAACGGCCGCCGCGTGAACATCCCGTCCTACCTGGTGAAGGTCGGCGACGTGATCGAGGTGAAGGAAAGTTCGAAGCAGCTCGCCATCGTGATCGAGGCCGCGGCCTCCGGCGAGCGCGACGTGCCGGACTATCTCGAGGTCGATCACAACAAGATGACCGCGAAGTATGTCCGCATCCCGGTGCTCACCGAGGTGCCCTACCCGGTCCACATGGAGCCGAACCTGGTCGTCGAGTTCTACTCGCGCTGACCGGTTCTTCCTGACGAATTTGAAGGCCGCCTCCGGGCGGCCTTTTTCGTTAGACGATCGCGCTCTGCTGGCCGAGGCGCACCAGAACGATCTCCGGCGGGACGCCGAAGCGCACCGGCAGGCCGCTCATCCCGATGCCGCCCGAGACGATCAGATGCCGGTCGTCCTCCACGATGTGGCCGTAGCGGAACCGCCCGCCATAGGCGGAGGGGATGAACGGGTTCCTCAGATGCGGGATGTAGACCTGTCCGCCATGGGTGTGCCCCGAGAGCGTCAGCGACACCCGCGCCGGCACCTCGGCGAAGATGTCCGGCTCATGCGCGAGCAGCAGCGCGGGATCGTCGGTCTTCAGCTGGGCGAGAGTTCCCGGCAGGTCGTCCTCGCCACGGAAGCCGCCGCGCTTCAGCCAATGGGCGAGCTGGTCGCCGAGACCGCACAGCCAGAAGCGCCTGCCCGCATGCTCTATCAGTTCGGCCTCGTTCGACATCACCCGGATGCGGGCGCCGTCGAGCGCCCGCCGGATCTCGTCGGCGTTGTGCCACCAGTCGTGATTGCCGAGGACGGTGTAGAGGCCGAGGGGCGCGGAAAGGTCCGCATAGGCCGCAGCCCATTCGCGAGGCGGCACCCGCCGCGCCGCGATTTTTCGGGAGGTCGCCTCATGGTCGCCGAGATGAACGATCAGGTCGGGTTTCAGCCGGTTGACCGTCTCGACGATGCGCTGCACCCGGCCGATCGGCACGTAGGGTTCGCAGACATGCACGTCCGAGATCACCGCGATCGTGAGCGGCAGATCCGCCGGCCAGCCGGGGGGCGTCGGCCTGTACTCGGTGACGTCCAGCATCAGCGACGGCTCGATCAGCCCCGCATAGGCGCCGCCTGCGGCGGACATCAGGAAGCCCGCGCCCCCGGCGGTGAGCAAAGCGCGGCGGGTGACGAGCGGCATCACAGTCGTTTCGGTCCAGGGGCGGGCGCGGTAGGCGACCTATGGCGCCGGGCGGAAGGCCGGTCCAGTCACGGCCGGCGGAGCGGTTAATCAGTCGCTCTGAGGCCAGGCATTGTGGAGCGGGTGGCCCCGGGCCCGCCTCCTCCGGAGCGGCGGCCTGAACAAGAAAACGCCCGGCGGTTGAGCCGGGCGTTTTGTTCGACGTCAGTTCCTCAGGCGGCGGGCTGCTTGACCGCGACGCCTGCCTGCTTGAGGTGGCTCTGCAGTTCGCCCGCCTGGAACATCTCGCGCACGATGTCGCAGCCGCCGATGAACTCGCCCTTGACGTAGAGCTGCGGGATCGTCGGCCAGTTCGAGAATTCCTTGATGCCATTGCGCATCTCGTCGCTCGCGAGGACGTTGACCCCCGCATACGGCACGCCGAGATAGTCGAGGATCTGCACGACCTGACCCGAGAACCCGCACTGCGGAAACTGCGGCGTGCCCTTCATGAAGAGCACCACGTCACTGGAAGCGATCGCGTCGGCGATCTGCTGCTGTGCGCTCATAATACGTAGCCTTTCGCTGTGTCGGGCTCGGGCGTGGGGCCCGCGCTGGTCTGCAGCGCAAGCGCATGGAGCGCCCCGCCCATCTGACCTTTCAACGCCTGATATACGATCTGGTGCTGCTGCACGCGACTTTTGCCGCGAAAAGCTTCCGAGACCACCGTCGCCGCATAATGATCGCCGTCGCCGGCGAGGTCGCGGATCGTCACCTGCGCGTCGGGCAGCGCGTCGCGGATCAGGCGCTCGATCTCGCGTGCGTCCATCGGCATCTCGTCGAAGCCTCCTCAGTCGGCCGGCGCGGCGTCGATCGCCGGGCCGGCCATGAAACGCGGGAACCAGCCTTCGTGGGACTCGCGCAGTTCGCTCAGGAGGATGGGGGCTTCGTCGCCCGGAATCAATCGGTCGCCGCCCGTCGTCCCGATCCGCGTGGCCGTCACTCCGGCGGCGCTCGCCGCGTCGATCACCATCCCGGCGCGATCCTCCGGAACGGTGACGAGATAGCGGCCCTGATCCTCGCCGAAGAAGTAGCCGTGGGCGGGCGCGCCGGGGTGGGCGCCGTCGAGCCTCGCCCCGATGCGGCCGGCGAGCGCCATCTCGGCGACCGCCACCAGAAGCCCGCCATCGGAGATATCGTGGACCGCAGTCGCGACGCCGGCCGAGATCATGCTGCGGACGAAGTCGCCATTGCGCTTCTCGGCCGCGAGATCGACCGGCGGAGGCGCGCCCTCCTCTCGGCCGGCGACCAGCCAGAGCCAGCAGGAGCGGCCGAGCCAGCCCTTGGAGTCGCCGATCAGCAGGACGGCCTCGCCCTCGCGCTTGAAGGCGAGCGTCGCGCTCTTGGCCATGTCGTCGAGCAGGCCGACGGCGCCGATCGTCGGCGTCGGCAGGATCGCGCGACCCTGGGTCTCGTTGTAGAGCGACACGTTGCCGGACACGACCGGGAAGTCGAGCGCCCGGCAGGCCTCCCCGATGCCTTTGATGCAGCCCACCAGCTGGCCCATGATCTCGGGCCGCTCGGGATTGCCGAAGTTCAGATTGTCGGTCACGGCGAGCGGCGTCGCGCCCACCGCGGTGAGATTGCGCCACGCCTCGGCGACCGCCTGCTTGCCGCCTTCGAACGGGTCGGCCTCGCAGTAGCGCGGCGTCACGTCCGCGGTGAACGCGAGCCCCTTGCGGCCGCCCTCGACGCGGATCACCGCGGCGTCGCCGCCCGGCTTCTGGACGGTGTCGCCAAGGATGATGTGGTCGTACTGCTCCCACACCCAGCGGCGGGAGGACAGCTCCGCCGAGCCCATCAGCTTGAGAAGAGCCTCCCGCGTGTCGCAGGGGGCGTCCAGATTGGCGGCCGCGACCTGTTGCTGTTTCGGCGTCTCCACCCAGGGCCGGTCATATTCCGGCGCCTCGTCGCCGAGCTCCTTGATCGGCAGGTCCGCCTTGAGCTCGCCGCTCAGATAAACCTTGAAGCGGAGATCGTCCGTGGTGTGGCCGACGACCGCGAAGTCGAGGCCCCACTTGGTGAAGATCGCTCGAGCCACATCCTCCTTCTCGGGATGCAGCACCATCAGCATGCGTTCCTGGCTCTCCGAGAGCATCATCTCGTAGGCCGTCATGCCCTCCTCGCGCGTGGGCACGTTCTCGAGGTCGAGCCGGATGCCGAGGTCGCCCTTGGCGCCCATCTCGACCGCCGAACAGGTCAGGCCGGCGGCGCCCATGTCCTGAATCGCGACGACCGCGCCGGAGGCCATCAGTTCGAGGCAGGCTTCGAGCAGCAGCTTCTCCGCGAACGGATCGCCGACCTGCACGGTCGGGCGCTTCTCCTCGGACGACTCGTCGAATTCGGCCGACGCCATGGTGGCGCCGTGGATGCCGTCCCGGCCGGTCTTCGAGCCGAGATAGACGACCGGCAGGCCGACGCCGGTGGCCTTGGCGTAGAAGATGCCGTCCGCCTTGGCGAGGCCGACCGCCATGGCGTTGACCAGGATGTTGCCGTCATAGCGGCTGTGGAAGCCCACCAGCCCGCCGACCGTCGGCACGCCGAACGAGTTGCCGTAGCCGCCCACGCCGGCGACGACGCCGGACACCAGGTGGCGGGTGCGCGGGTGCTCCGGGGCGCCGAACCGGAGCGCGTTCAGCGCCGCCACAGGCCGCGCTCCCATGGTGAACACGTCGCGGAGAATGCCGCCGACCCCGGTCGCCGCGCCCTGATAGGGCTCGATGAACGAGGGATGGTTGTGGCTCTCCATCTTGAAGACCACGGCCTCGCCGTCGCCGATGTCGACCACGCCCGCGTTCTCGCCCGGACCCTGGATGACGCGCGGCCCGGAGGTCGGCAGCGTCTTGAGCCAGATCTTCGAGCTCTTGTAGGAGCAGTGCTCGTTCCACATCGCCGAGAAGATGCCGAGCTCGGTAAAGCTCGGCTCGCGGCCGATGAGCTTCAGGATCCGCTCGTATTCGTCCGGCTTGAGCCCATGGGCTGCGACGAGTTCGGGCGTGATTGCGGGCTCGGACGTCGGCATCGGACTCGCGGGCTGAGGCTGGGAAAGGTGAGGTCTTGCTACGCCAATGGGGCCCGGCGCGCTAGTGCGCGGAGTCGAGGCGGCCGATCATCGCCATGGCGGCGGCCGGATTGCGGACCTTCGCCCCGGAGATGAAGAAGGCGAACACGTCGCGCGGCTGCTTCTTCGGCTTCTCGCCGGTCAGCGCTGGCAGGTCGCCGGGCTGGCCGCCTGCCGCATAGGTTTCGAGGCGAGGCGCCCAGGCGTCGAGATCTTCCGCGGGATAGCCGCCCTCTAGCTCTTCCTGTGCGCGTTCGAGGCGCAGGTAGACGAAGTCGGCGGTGACGTCGGCGATCATCGGGTGGTCCGGATCATCAAGGACGACCTGCGTGACCTCAGCCTCCGCGGCCCTGAGCAGGTCGACGAAGGCCGGATCGGCGAAGCTCTCGTGACGCGCCTCGATCGCGTGGCGAAGGCGCACCCCGCCCCGCTCCGGCGGCAGCAGCTTGAGGAAGCCTTCTATGTCGGCCGCATCGAAGCGCTTGGTCGCGGGGAACTGCCACACGATGGGGCCGAGCTTGGGGCCGAGCTCCGTCACGCCGCCGCCGAGAAAGCGCTCGATGGACTCCGCGCCTTCGGTCAGCACGCGCCGCTGGGTCGCGAAACGCGGACCCTTCACGGAGAACACGAAGCCGTCCGGCGTCTCCGCCGCCCATTTGCGGAAGCTCTCGGGCTTCTGCGCGCCGTAGAAGGTGGCGTTGATCTCGATCGCCGTCAGGCGCTCGGCCGCGTAGGCGAGTTCGCGCTTCTGCGGCAGGCCGGCGGGATAGAACACGCCGCGCCAGGGCTCGTAGGTCCAGCCGCCGATCCCGACCCGGATCGCGCCGGCCGCCATCACGCCGCCTGAGCCAGCCCGGCGAACAGCTTGGCGCCGTCCGTGCCGCCGACCGCGGCGTCGATCAGGTTTTCGGGGTGCGGCATCATGCCGAGCACGTTCAGCTTCTCGGAGTAGATTCCCGCGATGTCGTTGAGCGAGCCGTTGCGGTTGGCGTCGCCGCCGACATTGCCTTCGGCGTCGCAGTACCGGAAGGCGACGCGGCCATCCCCCTCGAGCCGCGCCAGCGTCTCGGCGTCGGCGAAGTAGTTGCCCTCGCCATGCGCCACGCACACCTCGATCGTCTGCCCGGGCTGGTAGGCGCGGGTGAAGGCCGTGTCGGCGCGCTCCACCTTCAGATGCTGAAGATGGCAGATGAAGCGCAGATTCGCGTTGCGGGTCAGGATGCCCGGCAGCAGGCCGGCCTCGACGAGGATCTGGAAGCCGTTGCAGATGCCGAGCACCAGGCCGCCGCGCGCGGCGTGCGCACGCACCGCGTCCATGATCGGCGCGCGCGCCGCGATCGCGCCGCAGCGCAGATAGTCGCCATAGGAGAAGCCGCCCGGCAGCACGACCAGGTCGGTGCCCGCCGGCAGCTCGGTCTCCGCATGCCACACCAGCTTCGGCTCCTGGCCGGAGCCGGCCTTGAGGGCGCGGACGACGTCCCGCTCGCGGTTCGAGCCGGGGAAGACGAGTACGGCGGCGTTCACGGCGGTCTCCGGCGGCGGCTTACTTGGTGATCTCGAGCGAGGCGATCACCTGCTCGATCTTGGGCAGATGCGTCGCCCACTTGTCGGCAGGCGTGACGCAGTTGAAGGCGACCTCGTGGCCCTCGGCCTCGAGCATGAACAGCCCCGAATGCACCGAGCCCGGCTCACCGGAGGCCTCGATCTCGCCCCAGAGCCCCTTATGGCCGCCGATCGTCTTCGGCGCGAAGGGGGCGGCCCATTCGGCCTTCATCTCTTTCGGCGTGTGGCCGATCAGGCCGTCGCCGAGCTTCTTCGCCGATTCGGCCGGCACGTCGCCGCCCGGCTTGGCGTCGGCTGCGGCGCGCACCTGGATCATGCAGAACACGCGGTCGCCGCCGCAGTTCTTGTCCGTGCAGGAAACGCCGATCGCCCGCACGGTCTGGAACCGCGCCCATTTCTCGCACAGGATATCCGCGCAGCCAACCATAGATGCGACGAGCGCTTCCCATCTCAATAAGGCGCGCGGCCTCATTGACGCTGTAGAATCCAAGAGAGAGCGGGTTGGCGACGCTGTTCA
>NZ_JBJKEX010000117.1:0-8253 GCF_045505405.1 Hansschlegelia beijingensis
GGCGTGAGGAGAGCCTGGCGCGGATCGCAGATCAGGCTGCGTAGACTGGCGCTGCGGTTTGACAGCGCTAGTTCGCACTGCAACAAAAGTAGCGTCGCGCTGACCCTGCGCCCTTGACGCCTGACGGGTCGACGCCGGTCTCCTCCGCAAGGCGACGGACCGACGGCGCGGGATCGGCGTCCGCGGGAGCGGAGCCGCCATTCGCCTTCGGCCGGGTCTCGTTCGCGTCGTCCTTCAGGGGCGCGGCGGCCTCGTCCTCCTTGGCCTTGGCGGGCTCGGCGGCCTTCGCGGCCTTCGGCGCAGCCGGGGCGGCGCCCTTGCCGTCCTCGATCGAGCCGAGCAGCGCGCCGACGCCGACCGTCTCGCCGTCCTTGGCCTCGATGGCGCCCAGAACGCCGGCCGCCGGCGCGGGCACTTCGAGGGTGACCTTGTCGGTCTCCAGCTCGACGATCGGCTCGTCCGCCGCCACCGCCTCGCCGGGCTTCTTGAACCACCGGCCGATGGTGGCCTCAGTAACGGACTCGCCGAGCGTCGGGACGCGGATCTCAGTGCTCATATGCTCGCTCCGAAGGAGCCTCCCGGTTCGTGTCAGCCCCCGATCGGGACCATTCTGACGCGCAGACCTCTCTAGCGGATCACATAGGCGATGACGATCGCCCGATCGCGGATTCCGATCGCTATTCCGCGAGCGCGTCGTTGAGGAACGCCTGAAGCTGCGCGAGATGCTTCGACATCAGGCCCGTCGCGGTCGCCGCCGAGGCCGGACGACCGGCGTAGCGCGGCCGGCGATGCTCCGCCCCGATCTGGTTCAGCACCCACTCGAGATAGGGCTCGACGAAGAACCAGGCGCCCATGTTGCGCGGCTCTTCCTGGCACCAGACGATCTCGGCCTGCTTGAAGCGGGAGAGCTCGCTGACCGCCGCCTTGAGCGGGAACGGATAGAGCTGCTCCACGCGCAGCAGGTAGACGTCGTCGACGCCGCGCTTCTCGCGCTCCTCGACGAGGTCGTAATAGACCTTGCCGGAGCACAGCACGACGCGGCGGATCTCCTCGTCGGGCCTGAGCGCGATCGTGGACCCGGGGCTCAGCTGCGCGTCGTCCCACAGCAGGCGGTGGAACGAGGTCCCCTCCTCCATCATCGACAGCGGCGACACCGCCCGCTTGTGACGGAGCAGCGACTTCGGCGTCATCAGGATCAGCGGCTTGCGGAACTCGCGGACCATCTGCCGGCGCAGGATGTGGAAGTAGTTCGCCGGCGTGGTGCAGTTCGCGACCTGCATGTTGTCCTCGGCGCACATCTGCAGGTAGCGCTCGAGGCGGGCGGAGGAGTGCTCGGGCCCCTGCCCCTCATAGCCGTGGGGCAGCAGCATCACGAGGCCGGACATGCGCAGCCACTTGCGCTCGCCGGACGACAGGAACTGATCGACGATGACCTGGGCCCCGTTGGCGAAGTCGCCGAACTGCGCTTCCCAGAGCGTAAGCGCGTTGGGCTCCGCCAGCGTGTAGCCGTACTCGAAGCCGAGCACGGCCTCTTCGGAGAGCATCGAGTTGATGACCTCGAAGCGGGCCTGATCCCTCGACAGATTGCTGAGCGGCGTGAAGCGCTCCTCGGTCTCCTGGTCGGTGAGCACCGAATGGCGCTGGCTGAAGGTGCCGCGCTCGACGTCCTGGCCGGACAGCCGGACCGGCACGCCCTCGGTCAGCAGCGATCCGAAGGCGAGCGCCTCCGCCATCGCCCAGTCGACGCCCTCGCCCTCGTCGGTCATCTTCCGACGGTTGTCGAGCAGGCGCTGGATCGTGCGATGCACGTGGAAGCCCTCGGGGGCTTCGGAGAGCTTGCGCCCGATCTCCTTCAGGCGCGCGACGTCGACGCCGGTCTTGCCGCGGCGCGGATCGTCCGGGTCCTTGGCGGCCTTGATGCCGGCCCAGCGGCCGTCGAGCCAGTCGGCCTTGTTGGGCTTGTAGGCCTGGCCCGCCTCGTATTCCTCCTCGAGCCGCGACCGGAACGCGGCGCGCATCTCGTCGACCTCGCCCGGCGCGATCACGCCCTGGCTTTCGAGCCGCTCCGCATAGGTCTCGAGCGCCGTCGGATGGTTGCGGATCTTCCGGTACATGCGCGGCTGGGTGAAGGCCGGCTCGTCGCCCTCATTGTGGCCGAAGCGCCGGTAGCAGAACATGTCGATCACGACCGGCTTGTGGAACTTCTGCCGGAACTCGGTCGCGATCTTGGCCGCGAAGGTCACCGCCTCCGGGTCGTCGCCGTTCACGTGGAAGATCGGCGCCTCGATCATCTTGGCGACGTCGGACGGATAGGGCGAGGAGCGCGCGTTGCGCGGACTCGTCGTGAAGCCGATCTGGTTGTTGATGATGAAGTGGATCGAGCCGCCGGTCTTGTGGCCGCGCAGGCCGGACAGGCCGAAGCACTCCGCCACGACGCCCTGGCCCGCGAAGGCCGCGTCGCCATGGATCAGCAGCGGCATCACCTGCACGCGGTCGACGTCGGTGCGCTGGTCCTGCTTGGCGCGCACCTTGCCCAGCACCACGGGATCGACGATCTCGAGATGCGACGGGTTCGCGGTCAGCGACAGGTGGACCTGGTTGCCGTCGAACTCGCGGTCGGACGACGCGCCCAGGTGATATTTCACGTCGCCCGAGCCCTCGACCTCGTCGGGGGTCCAGGAGCCGCCCTTGAACTCGTGGAAGATCGCCCGGTGCGGCTTGCCCAGCACCTGGGAGAGGATGTTCAGCCGGCCGCGATGGGCCATGCCGACCACGATCTCGCGCACGCCGAGCGCGCCGCCGCGCTTGATGATCTGTTCGAGCGCCGGGACGATCGACTCGCCGCCGTCGAGGCCGAACCGCTTGGTGCCGGTGTATTTGACGTCGAGGAACTTCTCGAAGCCCTCGGCCTCGACCAGCTTGTTCAGGATCGCCTTCTTGCCCTCGGGCGTGAACGCGATCGCCTTGTCCGGCCCCTCGATGCGCTCCTGGATCCAGGCCTTCTCGCCGGGCTCCGAGATGTGCATGAACTCGACGCCGAGCGTCGAGCAGTAAGTGCGCTTCAGGATGGCCAGCATCTCGCGCACGGTCGCGAATTCGAGGCCGAGCACGTGGTCGATGAAAATCTTGCGGTCGAGGTCCTTCTCGCCGAACCCGTATGAGGCCGGGTCGAGTTCCTCGCGCTCGGGCCGCGGCTCGAGCTTCAGCGGATCGAGGTCGGCGGCGAGATGGCCGCGGATGCGATAGGCGCGGATCATCATCAGCGCGCGCGTGGAGTCGCGCGTCGCGGCCTTGATCTGCTCTTCGGTGAGCGGCGTGCCTTTGGCCTCGCCCTTGGCCTTGAGCTTGTCGCCGAGCGAGAGCTCGATCGCGCCCCAATTGCCGTCGAGGGCGGAGACCAGCTCGCCGTTCAGCGGCGTCGGCCAGTTCGGCTTTTCCCAGGAGGGACCCTCGGCGGTCTTCTCGACCGCTTCCGGCGCGTCGCCGAGGTCGTTGAAGAACGCCCGCCAGTCCGGCTCGACCGAGGACGGATCCTTCAGGTAGCGGGCCTGGAGGTCCTCCACATAGGCGGCGTTCCCGCCCCAGAGGAATGAGGTGCGGGCAAGAGCCTCGTTCGCCGCCTGGCGTGACATCCCGGAAAGCCTCGAGTTCGAATGAGCCGAAGACCTTTTCGCACCGCAATATAGGCCGGCGCCGAGCGATTTGAACGCCGCAAATGCGATATCCGCGTGGCGGAGCGGAAACCGCGTTCAATTTCTCCTAATTCATGTTTCAGTTTTCGTGCAAGACGGGCGGCGGCGACAGCGCTGCGGCCTCAGGTGGAGGCCGCAGCGCCAGGCCGGTCAGCCCTTGAGCAGTTCGACCAGCGTCTTGCCCAGCCGCGCCGGCGAGGGCGAGACGCGGACGCCGGCCGCTTCCATCGCGGCGATCTTGTCCTCGGCGCCGCCCTTGCCGCCGGAGATGATCGCGCCGGCGTGGCCCATGCGCCTGCCGGGAGGCGCGGTGCGGCCGGCGATGAAGCCGACGGTCGGCTTCTTGCGGCCGCGCTTCGCCTCGTCCTTCAGGAACTGCGCCGCGTCCTCCTCGGCCGAACCGCCGATCTCGCCGATCATCACGATCGACTCGGTCCGCTCGTCGGCCAGGAACAGCTCCAGCATGTCGATGAACTCGGTGCCCTTGACCGGGTCGCCGCCGATGCCGACAGCGGTGGTCTGGCCGAGGCCCTCGCGGGTGGTCTGGAACACCGCCTCATAGGTCAGCGTGCCGGAGCGCGAGACCACGCCCACGGTGCCGCGCGAGAAGATGTTGCCCGGCATGATGCCGATCTTGCACTCGCCCGCCGTCACCACGCCCGGGCAGTTCGGGCCGATCAGCCGCGTCTTGGAGCCTTCCAGGGCGCGCTTGACGCGCACCATGTCGAGCACCGGCACGCCCTCGGTGATGCACACCACGAGCGGGATCTCGGCCGCGATCGCCTCGCAGATGGCGTCGGCGGCGCCGGCCGGCGGCACGTAGACCACCGAGGCGTCGGCCCCGGTCGCCTCGCGGGCCTCCTTCACGGTGTCGAACACCGGCAGGCCGAGATGCGTCTTGCCGCCCTTGCCGGGGGCGACGCCGCCGACCATGCGGGTCCCGTAGGCGATCGCCGCCTCGGAGTGGAAGGTGCCGTTCTTGCCGGTGAAGCCCTGGCAGATGACCTTGGTGTTGGCGTCGATCAGGATCGACATGCTCAGTTCCTCCCCCGCACCGCGGCGACGATCTTCTGCGCCGCGTCGTCCAGATCGTCGGCCGGCAGCACGTCGAGGCCGCTCTCGGCGATGATCCGCTTGCCCTCTTCGACGTTCGTGCCCTCGAGCCGCACCACCAGCGGCACCTGCAGGCCGACCGCCTTGACGGCCGCGATCACGCCGTTGGCGATCACGTCGCACTTCATGATCCCGCCGAAGATGTTGACGAGGATGCCCTTCACCTGCGGGTCGGCGGTGATGATCTTGAACGCCGCCGTGACCTTCTCCTCCGTGGCGCCGCCGCCGACGTCGAGGAAGTTCGCCGGCTCTTCGCCGTAGAGCTTGATGATGTCGAGGGTGGCCATCGCGAGCCCGGCCCCGTTCACCATGCAGCCGATCGTGCCGTCGAGCGCGATGTAGGCGAGGTCGTACTTCGACGCCTCGATCTCCTTCTCGTCCTCCTCCGTCAGGTCGCGCAGCTCGGCGAGCTCCGGATGGCGGTAGAGCGCGTTGGAGTCGAAGGAGACCTTCGCGTCGAGGCAGCGCAGCTGACCGTCCTTGGTGACGATCAGCGGGTTGATCTCGAGCATCGACATGTCGGTCGCCACGAACGCCTCGTAGAGCGTCGCGGAGAGCTTCTCGGCCTGCTTGGCGAGGTCGCCCGTCAGCCCGAGCGCTTTGGCGAGCGTCCGGCCGTGATGCGGCAGCACGCCGGTCGCGGGATCGATCGCGATGGTGTGGATCTTCTCCGGGTGGCTCGCGGCCACCTCCTCGATGTCCATGCCGCCTTCGGTGGAGGCCACGAACGCGACCCCGCCGGTGGTGCGGTCGACCAGCGCCGAGAGGTAGAACTCCTTCTCGATCGCCGAGCCTTCCTCGACGTAGAGCCGGTTGACCTGCTTGCCGGCCGGGCCGGTCTGCTTGGTCACCAGCGTGCGGCCGAACATCTCCTGGACGAAGTTCTTGGCCTCCTCGGCCGAGCGGGCCAGCCGCACGCCGCCGAGCTCGCCGGCCTCAGCCTCGACGAACTTGCCCTTGCCGCGGCCGCCGGCGTGAATCTGCGACTTCACCACCCAGACCGGCCCGGTCACGGACGCGATCGCGGCGTCGGCGTCGGCCGCCGACAGGATCGCCGCCCCGGACGGCACCGGCGCCCCGAACCGCCGCAGCAGCGCTTTCGCCTGATACTCGTGTATGTTCATGAAGTTCCTCCCTCCGGCGAGGCGAGCTCCGCGCCAGGCGCGCGCCGCGTCGGCCGTTCTCCGGCGCCTATAAGCACGGCCCGCCGGAATTCGCCACCGGGCGGGCCGTAACGTCGTCGTTCCCTTGCGCCTCCTCCGTGCGGAAGAGGCCCGGAACGGTTACTTTCCGAGATTGGGCGCGATGCCCTTGCAGGCCTCGATGAGGCCCTTCACGGCGTCGACCGACCTGTCGAAGGCGGCCTTCTCGGCGCGGTCGAGTTCGATCTCGACGACGCGCTCCACGCCGCCCGCGCCGATCACCACCGGCACGCCGCAATAGATGCCGTCCACGCCGTACTGGCCGGTGAGGTGGGCGGCGCAGGGCAGCACGCGCTTCTTGTCGCGAAGATAGCTCTCCGCCATCGCGATGCCGGAGGCGGCCGGCGCGTAGAAGGCCGAGCCGGTCTTGAGCAGGCCGACGATCTCGGCGCCGCCGTCGCGGGTGCGCTGGATGATCTGGTCGAGCCGCTCCTGGGTGGTCCAGCCCATCTTGACGAGGTCCGGCAGCGGAATGCCCGCGACCGTCGAGTAGCGCGGCAGCGGCACCATCGTGTCGCCATGGCCGCCGAGCACGAAGGCCGTGACGTCCTCGACCGAGACCCCGAACTCCTCGGCGAGGAAGTAGCGGAAGCGCGCCGAGTCCAGCACGCCCGCCATGCCGACGACCTTGTGGGTCGGCAGGCCGGAGGCGGTGCGCAGCGCCCACACCATGGCGTCGAGCGGATTGGTGATGCAGATCACGAAAGCGTCGGGGGCGTATTTGGCGATGCCTGCGCCGACCTGCTCCATGACCTTGAGGTTGACGCCCAGAAGGTCGTCGCGGCTCATGCCCGGCTTGCGCGGCACGCCCGCGGTGACGATCACCACGTCGCAGCCCGAAAGATCCTCGTAGGACGAGGTGCCCTTGAGCCGGGCGTCGAAGCCCTCGATCGGCGAGGCCTCGGCGATGTCGAGCGACTTGCCCTGCGGCACCCCGTCGACGATGTCGAACAGGACGACGTCTCCGAGCTCCTTGAGGCCGACCAGCAAGGCGAGCGTGCCGCCGATCTGGCCGGCGCCGACGAGTCCGATCTTGCTGCGCGCCATGGGGTCCTCAGAGCCGTGAGAGTGCGGGCGTGGCGAGGCGACAGGCCCCGCGGGCAGTCAGGCCTTCGCAACTAGCCCGATCGGCGAAGCCGTTCAAGGGAGCGCGGGCCTGCGACCCTCTCCGTCAGGTCTCGACCAGGCCGGTCGTGGCGCCGCTCGCGGCGCTGTCGGGCTTGCCGTGCGGGCGCGACAGCCACTCGTCGGAGCCCATCTCCACCAGCCGGGAGGCGGTGCGGGCGAAGCCGAAGGCCTCGTAGCCTTCGCGGCCGATCCAGATCCGGTCGGGCTCGGCCGCTCCGGAAGCGAGCAGCTTGACGTGATGCTCGTAGAGCGCGTCGACCAGCGTCATGAACCGGCGCGCTTCGTTGCGGCGCCGGTCGTCGAGCTCCGGGACGTCGTCGAGGATCAGCGTGTGGAAGCGTCGGGAGATCGCCAGATAGTCCGCGGCTCCGAGCGGCCGTCCGCACAGCGCGTCGAACGAGGCGCGCGCGACGCCGTGCGCGGCATGCGGGATCTCGACGACATGCCCCTGGACCTCAAGCTTCGCCGGGCCGCCGATCTCGCCCGCGAGCGCCAGAAAGGCCGCGTCGAGCGCCGAGCGGGCCTCGTCGTCGGCCGGCGTCAGCCACATCCGCCCGTCGCCGAGCTTCTCGCGACGGAAATCCGTGCGGGCGTCGAGCCGCACCACATCCAGGCGCTCCTGCAGCATCGCGATGAAGGGCAGGAACAGGGAGCGGTTGAGGCCGTCCCGGTAAAGCTCGGGCGGCGGCACGTTCGAGGTGGCGACCACGATCACGCCGGCCGCGAACAGACGCTCGAACAGCCGGCTGAGGATCATCGCGTCGGCGATGTCGGTGACGTGGAATTCGTCGAAGCAGAGCAGCGAGGCCTCGCGGGCGAGCTGGTCGCCGATCACCGGGATGACGTCGCCGGCGACGCCCCGGCCTTCCTTGGCGGCGAGCCGCTCGGCGTGGATGCGGGCGTGAACGTCCAGCATGAAGTCGTGGAAATGGACGCGGCGCTTGGGCTCGGTCGGCGCGGCCTCGAAGAAGATGTCCATCAGCCGCGTCTTGCCGCGGCCCACCTCTCCCCAGACATAGAGCCCCCGGGGCGGCGGATCCGCGCGGCGGGCGAACAGCCAGTTCAGCGCGCCCGACTTGCCGCGCAGCCGCTCCCGCAGGCGCGTCTCGAGCGCGTCG
>NZ_JBJKEX010000118.1:0-8182 GCF_045505405.1 Hansschlegelia beijingensis
GCGTCTCCCGCGCCCAGGTGGCGCTCGCCTGGGTGGCGCAGAAGTCGGAAGTCACCGCGCCCATCATCGGCGCCTCGAAGCCCGGCCACCTCACGGACGCCGTCGCCGCGACCCTGGCCACGGCCTCGGCGACCTGCCGGTCGCCCGGCACGTAGAGCGTGCTGCCGAATTCGTCCTTGTCCTGCCGCGCGCTGCTCTCGTCCCAGTCGCGGGTGAGCCGCCCGCGCGCCAGCGGGCTCCACGGGATCACCCCCACGCCCTGGTCCGCGCAGAGCGGCAGCATCTCGCGCTCCTCCTCGCGGTAGATCAGGTTGAGGTGGTTCTGCATGCTCACGAACTCGACCCAGCCGTTGAGCCGCGAAACGTAGAGCGCCTTGGCGAACTGCCAGGCGTACATGGACGAGGCGCCGATGTAGCGGACCTTGCCGGCGCGCACGACGTCGTTCAGCGCCTCCAGCGTCTCCTCGATGGGCGTGTCGTAGTCCCAGCGGTGGATCTGGTAGAGATCGACGTAATCCGTCCCGAGCCGCTTCAGGCTCGCGTCGAGCTCCGCGAAGATCGCCTTGCGGGACAGGCCGCGGCCGTTCGGGCCCGGCCGCATCGGCATGAACACCTTGGTGGCCAGCACGATCTCGTCGCGGCGGGCGAAGTCCTGGATCGCGCGGCCGACGATCTCCTCCGAGGAGCCGAGCGAGTAGAAGTTCGCGGTGTCGAGGAAATTGATCCCGAGCTCGAGCGCCTGCCGGATCAGCGGCCGGCTGGTCTGCTCGTCGAGCGTCCAGGCGTGGGCGCCGCGCCCGGGCTCGCCATAGGTCATGCAGCCGAGGCAGACGCGAGAGACGTCGAGGCCGGTGGAGCCGAGTTTGACGTAATCCATGCTTGTTCTCGCAGATGGGGGCAGATCAGGTCGGTCGACAGAAAACGCAGCCCGGCTGAACCGGCGGGCGACCGCGACCCTGTAGCGGCGGACTTTGCGGCCCCGGCGGCCCTTTCGGCCATGCTCATCTCTGCACGTAAAGCTTGCAGCGGCGAGCGTCGAAAGCGGCGGACCCCGGCGCTATGTCGCCCGGAGCGGCGTCGAGGCGCCGGCTCAGGATCGAGGAGGCTCGTCCGCATGCTCACGCTCAACGTCAATGGCGAGGACCGCTCCGTCGAGGTTCCCGAGGACATGCCGCTCCTCTGGGTGCTGCGCGACGTCATCGGCCTCACCGGGACCAAGTTCGGCTGCGGCATCGCCCAGTGCGGCGCCTGCACGGTGCATGTCGACGGCCAGGCGGTGCGCTCCTGCGTGCTGCCGGTCGGGGAGCTCGGCGACGCCAAGATCACCACCGTGGAGGCGATCGGCGCGACGCCCGAGGGCAAGAAGATCCAGGACGCGTGGCTCGCCGTCGAGGTCGTGCAGTGCGGCTACTGCCAGACCGGCCAGGTGATGAGCGCCACCGCGCTGCTGCGGCACAACCCGCAGCCGACCGACCAGGACATCGACGCCGCCATGTCGGGCAACATCTGCCGCTGCGGCACCTATGTGCGCATCCGCCAGGCGATCCATCAGGCCGCCACCGGCAAGCCGGTCGCCGAGCAGACGATCGCCTACAACCTGCAGAAGGGGCCGGCGCAATGACCCTCCCGATCCCCGACATCGCCCAGCCCAGCCGCCGCGCGCTCCTGCAGACCGGCGGCGGCTTCGCGCTCGCCTTCTTCCTCGGCGTCGGCCCGGCCAGGGCGACCATCTCGGCCCGCCCCCAGCCCGGCGACGCCGAGCTCGCCGCCCGGGAGGGCGCGACCTTCGCGCCCAACGCTCTGATCCGCATCGACCGGGAAGGCCCGGTGCGGCTTGTGATGCCGAACGTCGAGATGGGCCAGGGCGTCTACACCACGGAGGCGATGCTGCTCGCCGAGGAGCTCGACGTCGGGCTCGACCAGGTGATCGTCCAGCACGCCCCGCCGAGCGACGCGCTCTACGGCACGCCGCTGCTCAAGTCGCAGACCACCGGCGGCTCGACCGCGGTGCGGGCGAACTGGATGATCCTGCGCGAGGCCGGCGCGGTGGCGCGCTCCATGCTGATCTCGGCCGCGGCCGAGCAATGGGGCGTGCCGGCCGCCGAATGCGTCACCGAGGCCGGCGTCGTGAAGCACGCGGCCAGCGGACGCTCCGCGACCTACAACGAGCTCGCGAAAGCCGCCGCCCGGCAGCAGACGCCCGAGAAGGTCGGGCTGAAGGACCCGAAGGACTTCAAGCTCGTCGGCAAGCCGATGCGGCGCATCGACAGCCCCTCCAAGATCGACGGCTCGGCGATCTTCGGCATCGACATCCGCGTGCCCGACATGCAGGTCGCCTATGTGATCACCTGCCCGACCGCCGGCGGCACGCTCAAGTCGGTCAGGGAGGACGAGGCCCGGAAGCAGCCGGGCGCGAAGGACGTGATCCGCCTGCCGCACGGCGTCGCCGTGACCGCGCCGAACTACTGGGCGGCGAAGAAGGCCGCCGAGGCGCTGGAGATCGAGTGGGACCACGGGCCCAATGTCGATTTCTCGACCGAGGGCCTGTTCAGGGCGCTCGACGAGGCGTCGCGCACCGGCAAGGCTCTGGTCGCCCGCAGCGACGGCCCGCTCGACCGCAAGGGCAAGACCATCGAGGCGGTCTACCAGCACCCGATCCTCGCCCATGCGCCGATGGAGCCGCTCAACGCCGTCGTGCATGTGCGGCCGGACGCCTGCGAGATCTGGGTCGGCAGCCAGGTGCCGACCCGCGCCGTGGGCGCGGCCGCGAAGCTGACCGGACTGCCGGAGGACAAGATCATCCTCCACAACCAGTATCTGGGCGGCGGCTTCGGGCGCAGGCTCGAGGTCGACTCCGTCGAGCTCGCGGTCAACATCGCCAAGCACGTGCCCTACCCGGTCAAGATGATCTGGTCGCGCGAGCACGACATCCGCCACGACATTCCGCGCACGGCCTATCTCGACCGGGTCTCGGCCGTGGTGGACGATGAGGGCTACCCGGTGGTCTGGAAGGATCGCACCTGCGGAGCCTCCGTGCCGAAGCGCTGGGCGCCGCAGATGCTGCGCAAGGACGGCTTCGACGCCGACCTGACGGAATGCTCCGACGAGCTGTCCTACGACATCCCCGCGTTCCACGTGGAATGGGTGCCGCACGACATGCCGGAGGCGGTCCCGATCGGCTGGTGGCGCGGCGTCGGGCCGACCCACAACATCTTCAAGGTCGAGGGCTTCATCGACGAACTCGCCCACGCCGCCGGCAAGGATCCGGTGGAGTTCCGCCGCAAGATGCTGGCCAAGAACCCGCGCCCGCTCTCGGTGCTGAACAAGGCCGCCGAGGCGATCGGCTGGGGCGAGAAGCTGCCGCCGCGCGTCGGACGCGGCGTCGCCTTCGCGTCGCCGTTCGGAAGCCATGTCTGCGCGATCGTGGAGGCCGAGGTGTCGCCGCGCGGCGTCATCCGCATCCGGCGCGGGGTGGCTGCGGTCGACTGCGGGCCGGTGATGAACCCGAACACGGTGGAGGCGCAGATCCAGGGCGGCCTGATCTTCGGCTGGACCATGGCCCTCTACAACGAGATCACCTTCGAGAAGGGCGCGGTGAAGCAGAGCAACTTCCACGACTACCGGATGATGCGCCTCAACGAGACGCCGCCGATCGAGGTGCACATCGTAAAGAACGAAGGGCCGATCGGCGGCATGGGCGAGGTCGGCACCGCGATCGCCGCGCCGGCGCTCGCCAATGCGGTGTTCGCCGCGACCGGCGTCCGTCTGCGCAGGCTGCCGCTCGACCCCAGGCTGCTCGCTGATCCGAAGGCGGGCGCGGCGTGAGGGCGGTCGTGAGAACCCTGGTCAGGATCGCGGTCGCGATCGTCGTTCTGGCCGCCATCGGGATCGCGGGGCTCGCCGGCTACCGCTGGCTGCACAACGACAGGGACGTCATGGCGGCGGACGCGCCCTCGTCGCCCGAACTCGTCAAGCGCGGCGAGTATCTGGCGCATGCGGCCGACTGCGTCGCCTGCCATCAGGTCCCGGGCGGCAAGCCCTATGCGGGCGGAACGCCGTTCAAGCTGCCCTTCGGCGTGATCTATTCGACCAACATCACGCCCGACAAGGAGACCGGCATCGGGACCTGGAGCGACGACGACTTCGTCCGCGCGCTCCATCACGGCGTCCGCAAGGACGGCAGCCATCTCTACCCCGCCTTCCCGTACACCTCCTACACCAGGATGAGCCGCGACGACGCGGTGGCCATCAAGGCCTACCTGTTCAGCCTCGAGCCGGTTCACGCGCCGGCGAAGAAGAACGAGCTGTCCTTCCCGTTCAATCAGCGCTGGGCGATGGCGTTCTGGAACATGGCGTTCCTCGACGCCCGCCGCTTCCGCGACGATCCGGACCGCAAGCCCGAGCAGAACCGGGGCGACTACGTGGCCAATGCGCTCGGCCACTGCGGCGAGTGCCACACGCCGCGCAACTTCGCGTTCGCGCTCGATGACAGCAAGGAGTTCGCCGGCGCGGACATTCAGGGCTGGCGCGCCTACAACATCACCTCGGACAAGACCTTCGGCGTCGGCGCCTGGACGGACCAGCAGCTCTCCGACTACTTCGCCAAGGGCCACGCCGAAGGGCGCGCGGCGGCTTCAGGCCCGATGGCGGAGGCGGTCGAATACAGCACGCGCCACCTGAACGAGGGCGACCGGAACGCGCTGATCAGCTATCTGCGGATCGTGGAGGCGCAGCCCGGGCCCGCCGGGACCGACATCGCGCCCGACCCGGAGTCGCTGAAGAAATCCACCGCCTGGGCCCCGCCGCCGGACGCCGCGAAGGGCGATCTCGGCCGCAGGATCTTCGAGGGCGCCTGCGCGAGCTGCCATCAGTACAACGGCAAGGGCCAGCAGACGCCCTACGCCGGGCTCGCCGGCCTGCGCTCGGTGAACGATCCGGACGGCGTCAACCTGACGATGGCGCTGCTTCAGGGGTCGGACCTGAAGGAGATCAACTCCGGCGCCTGGATGCCGAGCTTCGCCGCCTATTCCGACGTGGAGCTCGCCGCCGTGGCGAACTACGTCATCGGCCATTTCAGCGGGAAGCAGGGCCAGGTCACGCCCGAGAAGGTCGCGGAGCGGCGGAAGCAGCAGTGACGAAGCGAGCAGGCGATCTTCCGTCTCGCGATTGTCCGAGGTCATGGACCAGCGTCGGCCGGGCTCCTTAACTGAGGCCGGCTGCGGCTTGACGCCCGCAGGCCAGGCGCGCTGACTCGCCCGACGACGCTCTGTCGGGCGGGCTCGGCGGACACGACGAAGAGAGGCCCCCAATGGCGAACCGGGATCCGGTGAACTGGATGCTGGCGGAAGCGGTCGAGACGCTGGCGCGCGCCGAACGCATGCGCCGGCAGATCTTTCAGCTGCGGCCGGGAGGCGCTGCGCCGGAACCCTGCTGGGAGCCTCCGGTCGACGTCATCGAGACCGAGCACGAGGTTCTGGTCATCGTCGGCCTGCCGGGGGTGGACCCCGACCAGGTCGAGGCCGCGATCGACGACGGCGCGCTGATCGTCGCCGGCCGGCGCGTGCTCCCGCCCGAACTGCGCAACGCGGCGATCCACCGGCTGGAGCTGCCGCAGGGCCGGTTCGAGCGCCGCATCCCGCTTCCGACGGGCCGCTACGTGGTCCGTCGCGTCGCGCACAATGGCTGCCTCGTCTTCAGCCTCTCCAAGGTCACGTAGGAGCAAGCCGATGACGCCAAGCGACGCCTCGGGCGCCTCCGGCCCCGACACTCCGGCGCCCTCGCAGGGCGAGCCGATCCCGTCGGACGCGCTGATCATCCTTCCCGTGCGCAATGCGGTGCTGTTCCCGCACCTGATCGCGCCGTTCTCGATCGGCCGGCCGAAATCCATCGCCGCCGTCCAGCAGGCGGTGCGCGAGGAGCGGCCGATCGGAGTGCTGCTGCAGCGCGACCCGGAGATCGACGATCCCACGCCGGACCAGCTCCACCGCGTCGGCACCGTGGCCAACATCGTGCGCTACATGACGGCGCCGGACGGCTCGCATCACATCGTCTGCCAGGGCGTTCAGCGCATGCGCGTGCTGGATTTCCTGCCCGGCACGCCGTTTCCCACCGCGCGCGTCCTGCACATTCCGGAGCCGGAGTCGCGCTCGCCCGAGATTGAGGCGCGGTTCCTGCACCTGCAGGGCCAGGCCGTCGAGGCGCTGACCCTGCTGCCGCAGGCGCCCCAGGAGCTGATCGCCGCCGTGCAGGGCGCGACCTCGGCCGGCCAGCTGGCGGACCTCGCCGCCGCCTATCTGGACGTCCGGCCCGAGGAGAAGCAGGAGATCCTCGAGACCCTGGATCTCATCGCGCGCGTGGAGAAGGTCTCCCGACTGCTCGCCGAGCGGATCGAGGTGCTGCGCATCACGGCCGAGATCGGCCGGCAGACCAAGGCCTCGTTCGACGAGCGGCAGCGCGAGGCGGTGCTGCGCGAGCAGATGGCCGCGATCCAGCGCCAGTTGGGCGAGGGCGAAGGCAAGACGCAGGAGGTCGCCGAACTCAGCGAGGCGATCACCAAGGCCGAAATGCCGAAGGAGGTCGAGGAGCAGGCCCGCAAGGAGCTGCGCCGCTACGAGCGCATGCCGGAAGCCGCCGCCGAAGCCGGCATGGTGCGAACCTATCTCGACTGGCTGATCGAGCTGCCCTGGCGGCTCGGCGACGAGAAGCTGATCGACATCGCCGAGGCCCGCCGCATCCTGGACGAGGACCATTACGGCCTCGAGCGGATCAAGAGCCGGATCGTCGAATATCTCGCGGTCCGCAAGCTCGCCCCGCAGGGCCGCGCGCCGATCCTCTGCTTCGTGGGACCGCCCGGCGTCGGCAAGACCTCGCTCGGCCAGTCGATCGCCCGCGCGATGGGCCGGCCCTTCGTGCGCGTCAGCCTCGGCGGCGTGCATGACGAGGCCGAGATACGCGGACACCGCCGCACCTATGTGGGCGCGCTCCCGGGCAACATCATCCAGGGCATCCGCAAGGCCAAGGCGCGCAACTGCGTGATGATGCTGGACGAGATCGACAAGATGGGCCGCGGCGTGCAGGGCGATCCCTCCGCCGCGATGCTCGAGGTGCTCGACCCGGAGCAGAACTCGACCTTCCGCGACAACTATCTCGGCGTGCCGTTCGACCTGTCGCGCGTCGCCTTCATCGCGACCGCCAACATGCTGGACACCATCCCCGGGCCGCTGCGCGACCGCATGGAGATCATCAGCCTCGCCGGCTACACCGAGGACGAGAAGCTGCAGATCGCGCGGCGCTACCTCGTCCGCCGCCAGCTCGAGGCGAACGGCCTCACGGCCGAGCAGGCGGACATCGACGACGACGCGCTGCGGACGATCATCCGCGCCTATACGCGCGAGGCCGGCGTCCGCAACCTGGAGCGCGAGATCGGCCGCGCGCTGCGGCACGCGGCCGTGCAGGTCGCGGAAGGCAGCGCGACGCAGGTGCGGATCGGCGTCGACGAGCTGACGGCGATCCTCGGCCAGCCGCGCTTCGAGAACGAGGTCGCGATGCGCACCAGCGTGCCGGGGGTGGCGACCGGCCTCGCCTGGACGCCCGTCGGCGGCGACATCCTGTTCATCGAGGCGACCCGGACGCCCGGCCGCGGCGGGCTCATCCTCACCGGCCAGCTCGGCGAGGTGATGCGCGAGAGCGCGCAGGCGGCGATGAGCCTGGTGAAGAGCCGCGCGGCCTCGCTCGGGGTCGACCCGGAGATGTTCGAGAAGAACGACGTGCATGTGCACGTCCCGGCCGGCGCCACGCCGAAGGACGGGCCGAGCGCTGGAGTCGCCATGTATGTCGCGCTGGCGTCGCTGCTCACCAACCGCACCGTCCGCAGCGACACGGCGATGACCGGCGAGATCTCGCTGCGCGGCCTCGTGCTGCCGGTGGGCGGCATCAAGGAGAAGGTGGTCGCCGCCGCGGCCGCCGGCGTCACCCGGGTGATGCTGCCGGCGCGCAACCGCCGCGACTATGACGAGATTCCGCAGGGCGCGCGGGACCGGCTGGAGTTCATCTGGCTCGAGCGCGTCGACGACGCGATCGCGGCGGCGCTCGAGGGGGAGATCTGGATCCAGGCCTCCTACAACCCCGTGTTCTCGCCGGACGGCGTTCCGTTCAAGGTGGTCAAGTTCGCGACCGACGTCAC
>NZ_JBJKEX010000119.1:0-8085 GCF_045505405.1 Hansschlegelia beijingensis
CAGGCTGATGAATGCGCGGCGCTCCGGCCGCCGCGCATTCATCAGCCGGCCGCGGGAAGGCCCAGGAGCCTCCCGGCCGCCGCAGGGCCGCGGCCCACCGAGAGTCCCCGGAACATAACCGACGCCGACCGGCTTCAGGCTCGATCGGCGGCCGAGCTCATCGAACCCGTTCATCACGGGACGGAATTCACCGTGATGACCAACGAGCCTCCGCTGGATGTCCAGCTGAAGAACCTCAAGAACTTAGAGCTCTTCGGCGGCCCGAAATCGCTGCCGGGGGATATCGTGTCAATCGGCGCTGAACTTTGGGTCTGACGCAGTTCTGATGATGCGTCCCGCTACTCGGCGCCGATGAGCCGGGCCTCGAGCAGGTCGAGTTTGGCGCGACCGTACATCTGGCGCTTGATGAGCTTGAGCTTCGTGATCTGGCCCTCGGTCTGTCCGTTGGACCACGGCTCGACAAGGGCCGCGCGGACAGCGGCTCGATCCCGGATCACGCCACGTGTGAAAGAGCCGAGCAGGCTGGATGAGGCGTCTGCGATCCAGGGATCGAGCTCCTGCGCAGCGTTGCGCCGGACCATGGCGTGGAAGCGATCGAGCAGGAAGCGCGCCTGCGCGAGTTCCGGCGCGGCCGCTTCGATCGACGCGACGAGGATCGCGTCGCCCTTAGTGAGCTGGTCGCGTTCGATCGTCATCGCCTTGGCGATGGTCTTCGCTGACGGCGCCCGTTGCAGTTGGCGAAGGTCTTTGGCTTCCGACCTCCTGCGTCTGGTCGCCCACTCTGTCACGACGCGGAGAGAGCCCTGGAAGCCGCGCCGCCGAAGACGCCGCCACAGCTCTGCGCCGTTGGCGCAGCCTTCGGTCCATTCGGCGTCCAGGACCGGCAGCCAGGCGTCGAGCGAGCTTTGTCGTGTCCGGAAGGCGTCGGCGTGCTCGCCGCGCAGGATCCTACGCACCGTGCCGCGCGCGAGCGCCGTCCGCCGGGCGATCGCCTTGATCGACAGTCCCTCGCGCGCCATGCCGAGAACGGCTTCGTCGGCTCTCGCGCGCCGCTGATACCCTTCGTACTGCAGCCGCTCTGCGGCCGTTAGCAGCTTCGGATCGATGCGAGTCGCGCCGAGCGCCCGGCGGATCGGCGTCATGGCGGCGCGGACAGCGTCGAGGAAGGCGGCGCTGGCGTTCTCCATCAGATGCCAACGGTCCGCGATCTGGACGGCATTGGGGAGAGCTCGCGCTGCCGCCTCGCCATAGCCTCCTCCGCGGTCACGGGCGACGACAGCGACGCCCGAATGATCGCCGAGCCATGCAGCGACGGTCGCGATCTCTCGGTCGGGCAACAGGGCGACAGGACGCCGTCGCTCGAGATCGACGACGATCGATCCGTAGCGACAGTTGCGGCGGAACGCCCAGTCATCAACGCCGACGACGCGCAACGGACCGTCTGGCCTCATCGTTCGTCTTCGCACGACTCTCAGGAGCGTGTCGTTGCTGACTGGCAGCATGAGCCGCCGGGCGAGGCCTGCTCCCGGCCGTCCGCCGAGCGCTAAGCCGAGATGATGGACGACAGCCTCCAGCCGTTCGACCCGGCGCGCTACATGCCCAAGGACACCGGCGAAGGGCTCGCCGAAGATCCGGCGCGGGCAACGCGCTTGCTCACAGACGAACCGTCGCGCCGTCAGGTGTAGCCGAACGGGACGCCCTCCGAACGGCAGGTCCGCGACATGACGAACATAGCGGCTATGGATCCGCCGCGCCGGCGAGGAGCAGTGGGGACACCGAGCGATCGCCGCCGGCGATCGGGCGCAAACCTCGATGGCCTCTGCTTCAACCTTCACCCGGTCCACGATAAGCCCGGCCGGCGCCAACGCGTTCGTTCGAAGGCCAAAGGCCATAGCGGTCCTCCTCCGCAATGCAGAGGCGAAGGCCAACACCCAACTTCATCGAGATTGAGTCAGACCCAAAATTCCACGCCGGATCACATGTTGGCCAATCTCAGCGCGCTGATGCGCCCCGGAGCATGCCTGTACTACAAGATCCCGAATGACTGGCGACCAGGAGCGTTCTGTCCGAAGGACACAAGAAGGTCTTCGGCATATCTCTGCTCGCTCCGGACTACTGGCCCATGTTCGTGAGCGCTCCCTTCCAGATTTATTACAGTAGGTGGGAGTATTTCGACGCGCTTTATGAGCGATACGGTTTCGAGATAAACGATTTCGTCAACATTCATGACGAAAGCGAGGAAATCACCAAACGCCACATAACCAATGACGTCGCGAGGATCCGACGGCGCCTCAAGCTGAAGAACTTTGAATCGCGGAAACAGCTGAGCGTCGCCCGGGACGCTTGCAACTACTACTTCTCGGAGATCGCGAGCGATCTGGCCGACGACCGCATGGGTTGGCGGCCCCTGTTCAAGAAGTATCGACAGACCTTCTGGGAGGGCGCGCTGACCTATCGCGGGGCGTAGAGCAGTCGACGGTCAGCTCGCGGGGACCGGCTCCAAGCCGTCCTTGCTCAGGCCCAGCATGCGATAGAGGTCAAGCGCCTGCGGCTTCGCCCCCGCGTCGCCACGATCAGGATCCGAGGGGACGGCCGGGCTCGCCAGATGAGACGCCGCCACCTCCTCGCCGTCACAGGAAACCGAAACATAGTTCGCGACGTCGGAGGCGTTCCGGCGACCAGCCTCGCTCAGGGCATCCTCGGCGTTGGTCGCTCTGAGGAACACGGAGCCAAGCTTGATCTCCTCCATGCCGGCCAGCAACCAGTAGGTTGCGGAGTACACGCCCGACACGCTCTCGCACATGGAGGGATCTCGAAGTCTTGAGGTGCGAACCAATCCGCCAAGAAAACTCGACGGAGGCTCAAACTGAGACAGTAAGGAATGCTCATTGAGCGGCACGTCGGGAGAATCGCAAGCAATAAACATTTGATCGCCCCCATACTAAATGCTGAAAGGCGCTCGATCCTGTATCGACGCGGGCGCCTTCAGCCAAGTCCCGCTCTTGCGGCGTCCGTCGGCGCTCCTGGCATGAGAGGGCCGGCGCGCGGGCTGGGTGGATGGTTCGGCCCACACCCGCTATCCGTTGGCGGCGGGGACGTACGCCGTGGCCCGGAGTGCGTGGGCGGAGCGGTCGGGAGAGCGATGATGGTGAAGATCGTAGCCGTGTTCATTCTCGGCCTGATCCTTACCCTGAGCGCGCTCCACTGGGTCTCGCTGACCTATGGGGTCGACGACGAGATCACCGTCCTCCTCGTCGTGAGTTTCGTCTACCTGACGGTCGGCACGGTGGTGATTTGCTCGATGGCGTCCGACGACTGAGCGCCGCGCCCGACTGACGGGGCGCCCCGCGCGGATTCCGCCAGATCGCAGATGGCGAAGTTCCTAGGAACTTGTGCCATCCTGAAACACCGATGGATACTGCGCGCACGGGTCGGCGCCATGAGGATACGCGGTCGTGACATCCCTGACGGACGATGAGCGGGCGCGGCTGCGGGCGGAGATCGACAGGGAACGGGGCGCGGCGCGGCGACACCGGGCGGTCGCCGCCGCGATGCGCGCCGACGCCGACATCATCGAGCGGATGGCCGTGCAAGCCGACGATCACGCCGACCGACTCGAGGCCCAGCTGCACGGTGAGCCGGATGGCGCGTGAGGCGGCCCCGGAGGGCTGCTGAGCTATCTTCTTCAGCGACGCCACGCGACCCGGGAACGGGCGCCTCGCGGACGTCAGCACCCAGCGTGAGGCTTCGAGCCGCTTCCTGCGGCCCTGCCCTTCCCTGCCGCTCTGATAGAGGCCAACCGAGCCTCGCCTTGGTGATCGGCGGGACGAGACGAGCGGCTAGCCCTCGGCGACCATTCACGAAGGGGTTCGCTCCCGAAGCCTTCCGCGAGGCGCGCGCTTTTGGGACTGGCGATTCGGGGCGGCGGCGTTTGCAGGACATGCGCCGCTGGCGGACTTGAGCGACCGCTGCGCTCCCACGGCGGAGAAGCCGAATCGCGCATCGGGGGTCGCCCTCGCCGCGTCCCGGTGGAGAGGCGACCGACGATCGAGTTCCGCCCTCGCGGAGCCGCGCCGCAAGGGCGTGGAACGTCGAGACGGAAAGCATATGAGGGAGGAAGTTCAGAATGCGCCGGTCCCGGAAGCCGGGACGGCGCTCTAGAGGTTCTGTCCAACCTCTAGAGAAAAAATGGCGGGAGTGACGGGACTCGAACCCGCGGCCTCCGGCGTGACAGGCCGGTAGGTTCCTGTGACTTATCAACGGGTGCTGACACTTCGGAGCGCCAGAAAGCGCCTCCATTTTCCGGAAAGTATCAACCGTGCTCCGCGTTCTCCTCGCCCTCGCATTGCTCGCATCCCCTGCCCTCGCACAGGATCCGCCGGGCGTGTTCGGTGACTATGCGCGCTCGGTCTCGGAGACCCGCGTGGTGGACGGGGATACCGTCGTCGTCGCCGGCGAACGAATCCGCCTCCGCTCGGAGGCCGGCCCGATCGACGCGCCCGAACTCGCCAAGGCGAAGTGCCCGCTCGAGCTGTTCCGGGCCGAGGCTGCGCGCGACAGACTGGCGGCGATCATCGCCAGAGGCGCCCGCGTCGTGGACACAGGCGAGCGCGACCGATGGCGGCGGCCGATCGTGCTGGTCTACGTGGACGGAAAGGACGTCGGTGCGCAGCTCGTCGCTGAGGGTCACGCCAAGCTATGGCCCAAGATCGGCGGCAAGATGCGACGAGAGAACAGGCCGGAGTGGTGCGGAGGGTAGGAGGCACGAATCAGGCGTGCGGAGGGCCGAGTCCCGGCGATGCGGGGAAGCGCTGCGCGAAGTTGGAGAGCCTGACTCGCCGCGCCACGCTTTGAACACCGTAAGCTGAACCCAGTTCCTAGCGGACCACAGGAAGGGCTCATAATGCAGTCGGACTCGAGCGGCGGTGCCGCAGCGATGATGTCGCTTTCACATAAGGAGGAGAGGCTCGACCTCATACGCGCCGCCCCCGCGGTTGGCCGGCAGCTGACACTCTTCCGCGGCTCATACCTCGACCTTCCAGTGATTAGGGTCGCGGCCACCTCCCTGCTCTACCGGGTCGCGAACGGCCGCCTTGTAGCGGAAATCGAGGAGTCCGCTCGGCAAAGAGGAACGAGCGCTGAGAACCTGAAGAACGCCGAGGCCGAGCCCGCCACGCAGGCTCTTCTTCACGCCCTCCTGGTTGAGAAAGCGCGCAGTCCCGCGGGACCCGTTTTTCAAGAGCTCGAGCGGTATGCGACGCAAACGGAGCCGCTGCTGATCTCGTCTGACGGCGTGGTCATCAATGGCAACCGACGACTAGCGGCGATGCGGGAGCTCCTTGCCGGGGACCGCGAGCGTTTCGCTGGTTTCAGTAGCGTCTCAGCAGTGCTTCTCCCGGATAGCGCGACTGAAGCCGATTTCGAGTTCCTCGAAGCCGCCCTTCAAATGGCGCCGGACGTGAAGCTCGCTTACGGATGGATCAACCGTAGGATCAAGCTCCGCCGACAAGTGGAAGTTTTGAACCTTCCCGTGCGCGAGGTGCTCGACGCCTACCGCTTCGCGTCCGAAGCTGACATGCGTGCCGAGGTCGCTGAGCTCGCCCTCGCGGAGCGGTACCTGAGTCACCGAGGGACGCCGGGGGCCTTCGGCGAGATCGCGCAGGAAGAGGCGCTCTTCAAGGGTCTGAGGCGACAGCTTGCCGACTTGGATCCGAAGCTCAGATCGACGTGGCAAGTGGCTGCGTTCGCGTTCATAGCTGGGCGCACCGCCATCCAGGCTCCAGTGGACCGCTACTTTCCATTCGCAGAGCCTGTTCCGGAGGGGCTGCCCGAGGAGACGCTTCGGCGTTTCGCTGCGGAGGCCAGGATCGGCGGATTGGCTGCCGAAGGATCATCACTATCGCCCGAAGTCCTCTCGGCTATCGAAGAGTATCTGGTCGATCGCCGCGACGAGCCTGCGACCGTGGCTGCCCATCTCTTTGAGATCATGGACAAGATCAGAACGGAGCACCGAGAGGGCAACGCTCCTCATCGCGCGATAAAGCAATTGGTTAAAGCCAAGAGTGCTCTTGGAGAGATCGAGATTGGCCGGATGTCGCCGAAACAGCTACGCCGTCTTCAGAGCGAGCTTGCAGCCATCCAAGCCCAAGTTGCGGCGCTGCTTGGCGACCATTACTCGCCGGCGAACCGACAGCCCCCAGCTGGAGTGCTCGACCGCCTCCTTGGAAGAAGGTGATGCGGACTACCCGTCCTGCTTCTCCCCGCGCGCGACGATCACCAGCGCATCATCCGGAAGCGGCCGCTGCAGCGCCTTCGCCTCATCCCAAGGGGCACGCACCCAGACGTCGATCTCCTCCGGCGTGGTGAGGATCACCGGCATGGCCTTCGGGTGGATTGGCGCGACCACCGCGTTCGGTTCCGTCGTGAGGAACCCGTAGACGTCGCAGGTGACCTCGCCCTCTGACTTCTTCCGGACGCAGCTCCAGTTCGTCCAGAGTCCGGCGAACACGCAGAGCGGCCGGCTTTCGTCGAGCGCGAACCACACCGGCCGCATCTTGCCGTCGGGCCCGCGCTCATACTCGGAAAAGGACGTCATCGGAACGAGCACCGGTTCGCAGGCCCAAGCCAGCGCCGCCAGTGCTGCGACGCGACGTTGCGGATGTTGGTCGTGCCGATGTCCGGCTCGGCCTTCAGCAGCGCCTGGAAGTCTATGGGCTGCCCCTTCTTCTCCAACGCCGCGGCGCGCTTCTTCGTCGCCTCGAAGATGGCGCGGCTGGAGGACGGCATGCCCCAGCGCGCGAGCGCGAGCTCCCGGCCCTCATCCGAGTTGCGGACGATCGGCGCCGGATAGTCGGGGAAGATCCCGGGCATGGGCGGCAGGTTGCCGGTGCGGTCCACGAGAGCCTTGGTCAGCTCCCGGATCGCCGTCTGGCCCTTGGTGACGCTGTAGAGGTTGCAGATGTGGACGGCCCCCACTTGTCAGGATGTAGCAGACTTTCTGACCTGATCGCTTGCTCTCAGATGTCCGGCCTGTTTGCGCGGAAAGAGACCGCTGGCCAAGATGGTGTTCGCTACGCACGCTCCAAGCACATCGGCGGCATTGTGAGTGCCGGTGTAACCTTCGGAATCTCGCGCGTATCGACCGACCGGCCATTCCATCTACTGCGTCCTGCAAGTTCATGGGCTTTCCGCCGAGCAACCTCGCCCGTCGGCGCCGATCTCGTATCAGGTGGGCATTGGGACCACCGGCCGGCTGTAGATGCCGCCCGTCATCATCAAGCGCCAGGCGATGCGCGCGAACTTGTTGGCGAGCGCCACCGCCACCAGCTTGGGTGGCTTGCGCTCGAGCAGCGCCGCAAGCCATGGCGTGGGCTTATGTCGTCCCTTTCGGACGTGCCTCAACAAGGCGGTGGCACCCACTATGAGCGTCGAGCGGAGCGCCGAGTCACCGGCCTTCGTGATGCCGCCATGCCTCTGGCGTCCGCCTGTCGGATGATCCTTAGGCGTCAGGCCCAACCAAGCTGCGAAGTCACGACCTGACCTGAAGATCTCCGGGGGCGGAGCCTTCATGCTCAGCATAGTTGATCCGATAGGCCCGACGCCGGGGATCGTCGCGATCCGTCGACTAACCTCATCCTCTCGATGCCACTTCATCAGCTTGGCCTCGATCTCATTAAGGCGAGCCTCGACCGCAGCGTACTCCTGCGCCTGGAAGCGGAAGAGATCCCGCGCCATCTCGGGGAGCGCTTCATCTTCAAGCACTCGCTTGATCAGCGCGTTGACGTTCTGCCGGCCGGCGGGGCCAATAATGCCGAACTCCGCCGCATAGCTCCTGAAGGCGTTGGAGAGCTGCGACTTCACGCTGACGAGGCGCTCCCGCACAGTCATCAGCATGCAGGCAGCCTGCCGCTCCTTCGACTTCACGGGCACGAACCGCATGCTCGGCCTCGTCACGGCCTCTGAACCGCTCCGGGATTCCCGGAGGCTCCAACTCCTGAGTAGGATGGAGCGATGACGAGCAAGACGACGAACAAGTTTTCGCCTGAGGTGCGCGCTCGCGCGGTGCGGATGGTGCTGGAGCACGAG
>NZ_JBJKEX010000011.1:0-24609 GCF_045505405.1 Hansschlegelia beijingensis
GCTGCTCGAACCCATCGGCAACATCCCGCCAGCCGAAGCAGAAGAGCGCTATTACGCAATGCTGAGCGAGCCGGCTATCGCGGCGTGACTCAAACGAAGCGGCCTCCGGAGAATCCGGAGCGGTTCACTCGCACAGCGCCTCCGCATCGGCAGCATCGTTCTTGCCGCGCTTCACGTAAGGCTTCACGTACTGCGGCGGGATCAGCCTCACCTCATGGCCGAACGACTGAAGCAGCCGCGCCCAGTGATGCGAGCTGCCACAGGACTCGATGGCGACGAGCGCCGGCGGAAGCCGCTCGAAGTAACGGATCATCTCGCTCCGCCGGAACTGCCGGCGGACAACCACGGCTTCCGTCTCACCGACGCGTGGAGCTGGAACACCGACTTAGAGGTGTCCATGCCAATGCGGACGGGAATGTTCACTGGATGCTCCTCTCATCTGGCTGAAGCGCCGAAGCACTATCAAGCCGCTGGGATGAGGGGCCGTCCACACCAGCACATCGGCGCAGTCTGCCGCGACGGACGGCTCACTTAAAGACCCGCTTGCGACCCTTCGGCAGGTGAGCGCGGACCCCGTTCGATCTCCGCGTTCACCGCAGCCGGCGCCTCCGTCGAGGCCTCAGGCTCCGGATGCTGCGCGACCAGCTGCCCAAAGCGCCGAAGCACGAGCTGCTGCCCCTCCTTCAGCTTCAGAACCTCGATCGCGGCATGGAAGGCCGCGCGGGCGATGTCGCTGTCTGCTGAGGCGGCGATCATGCGATCCAGCGTCCCGCCGGCGCGGTAGAGCTCGACCCGATGCGGCAGCGCCGCCATGTCCTCGCGTGGCGAGGGCGCGCGGCCGCCGCCGTCGTCCCTGATCGGGGGCGGCATGAAGGCGACAGCGACCTTCAGCGACCGGCACGCTGGGCAACGGAGCCGGCCCGCAAGATCGCGCAGGGGAAGCCCGGCGCCCCGGGTCCAGACGAGAGTCTCCATCTCGAGCTCGTACTCGCGATGGCACTCCCGGATCGACTTCATTCCGTCGCGCTTGCCGTGCGCGCAGCGCGCCTTCACGCGCCAGCCGGCGTGCCAGGCTTCGCCGAGCGTCTCGACGGTCACGGGAGCTGCCGCGGCGGCTGGCGGCCGCGCCGATAACCCAGCGAGATCCGGCTGTGCGCCAGCGCCCTCGCCTCCTCGCGCTCAGCCAGTTGCACCAGCAGCGCCCAGACCGCCGCGCGCGGATCGCCGCCGGCCGCCCGAATCGCCTCTTCGACCGCCGCTTCGCGCGCGCCTAAGCTCTCATCCTCAAGCCGCTCTGCGGCGTCCGTCATGGCCCATCTCCATCTTCAGGAAAGATGGATTCCATGAGAACGAAATGAGAACAACGATGAGGAAGGACGGCCGCGGCCACGGCGACCATGACGAGGATCCATGGCCGATCCTCGCGACCGTGTTCGGGATAGGTGCGCCATTCGCGCTCGCGGCGCTTATCTGGTGGCGCTTGGGCTAGCCTCGACCCTCAACGACGGGGCTCCATCCGCGGCGCTCGCTCCGGGCTCTTAGGACGAACGGAGGTTCCGGGGTCGGGTACGGCCAGATCTGGTTTTCGCCAAAAGGGGGGTCGCCGCGCCGGCCGTCCTCCAGCTTCCGGAGGAGGCGCTCGAGCGTGGCGTTCATCACGTCCTGCTTGGTCGACAAGACGGCGATCCGGCTGTCGATGCCCGCCATCTTCTCGAACTGCTGGCGATCGTTCTCGATCCGCTGCGCCTGCCCTGACTCCAGCCGCTGCGTTAGCTGCTGAACGCTCCCATCGACGCGCCCGACATAGGCGGCGTTGTTCGCCCCCTGGTTCTTGTTCTCGGTGATGGCGGCATTCATCGTCTCGAGCTGCCTGGCGAGGGTCGTGTTCGCCGTCGACACCGAGTTCAGGCTCCACGTCAGGAGCACGGCGATGATGCCGCCCGCGATTCCCATAGCGGCCGGGCCGTAGCGCTGGAACCACGTCATTTGCGGGTTCACCGGCGGCGACTCTCGATCGCGCCTCATGATCGACGCCAGCGTGGCGTTCACGCCGGCCATCTCCGTTCGGAAGCCCTCTATGGCTTGCTTCACGATCTCAGCCTCCGATGCGGTGAAAGGCATGGGCGCAGCTTCGTTATCATCTGCCATCACTCGCCCGATCCGAAACGCACCGTTTACGCGGCGCCGCCATTGTCAGCTCAGCCATCGGGCTCCCCCAGAGCTTCGGTGGTCAGAGGGTCAGGGTCGGGTCCCAGCCGGCCTTGGCCCTCGTTTGCGTCAGGCTAGCGGCCTAGTGGTGGTCTCGCGCCCGTACCAAGCCCATGCGAGCCCGGCGACGGTCAGCACCGTGGTCAGCACGGTCGACACCTCGTCCGCGTTCCACGACTGCCCGAACCATCCCGCGATGATGACGAGGCTCTTGGTGGCGCCCGTGAGGCTCAGCACCTGGGCGATGCCGGCCGCGGTGATGCCCTGCAGGGTCTCGGACGCGACGCGGGAGATGGGCCTGGTCGCCTTGGCGATGGTCGGCTCGGAGAGCACCTCCCGCGCGACTTCGGCCGGGCTGGCGCTGCTCGCGGCCGCCTTGGTGACGACGTCGCGGATGACGTCCTTCGTGATGGGATCGGCCATCGGTCAGGCTCCCCGCTTCAGGACGATGCTGCGCTCTAGCCCGGCCGGCAGCGGCTCGACCTGCGGCACCTCTGTCTTGATCGCGACGTAGGCGAGCAGCATCGAGGCCGCGACGCCGGTGACGTCCGCGCCGGCGGCCCGCGCCGCGCAGCCGCTTTTCACGGTGGCGAACGCGCCACTGATCCTCTTCGACGGCCGCGCCTGGCCGGACACCAGGGCGGCGGCGTAGAGCAGCTCGGCGCGCGGCAGGTTCGCGCAGGCGATGTCCACGCCGCGAGCAGTCACGGCGTCAAAGGCCGCCTGCTGCGCCGCCGAGCACGCGGCGAGCGAAAGCGCGAGCAGGCCGCAGGCGGCCGCCCGTGAAAGCAAATTCATGAGATGTCTCCGGAGGAGGATGCTCGGCAGCCGGCCGGGCGCGGGAGGTCAGCCGAGCAGCGCTGCGGTCCGCGAGCGGAAGATGTCGCCGCAAGCCTTCGCGCCGACGATCGAGGGATCGAAGGCCAGCCTGGCGATGTCCCACTTGCCCTTCTGCTTGATGCCGAGCGTCCCCTGAACCTCGGCGTGAGACAGCACGGTCTTCGGCGTCCGGGGATGCCGTAGCGCCGGCAAAGCGCGGCGAGGACGTGCGGCAGCTCATCCCACTGCTCGCGAGTCATGGGCGCCGAGCCGGCTTTGAACGGGCTCTCGACGGCGCCCGCCATGCAGCAGAGCGACACGCCGATCGAGCCGGTGTTGCAGTTCAGCGTGTGCGCGGCGTAGCCGGCTTTCGCGCCGCCTCGGTCGTTTAGGTCGATCGACGGCTTACCCCGAACCACGCCGCCATTCGCCTCGATCAGGAGGTTGTAGTGCTCCTTGTCGAGCGCGCTCGCCTTATGGTTGCCTGCCGTCCAGTGGACGATGATGCGATCCATCTTGGCGGCGGGCATCCACGCGGTCGGAACGGCGGCGGTGGTGGTGGGCTGCGCGGGCTTCGGCGCGCTGGTCGAGGGCTTGAGCGACAGGAGCTCGTCGAGGGCGGCGATGGTCGCCGCCTGGCTCTTGCCGCCGAAGTCGCCGTCGACGCCGTCTTTCGCCGGGCCGCTCGTGCCCAGGAAGTAGCCGAGCGTCTTCAGCCGCGTCTGGATCTCGCGGGTGTCCATGTCTGTGCTCCGGGCATGAAAAAGCCCGCTCAAGGCGGGCAGGTTGACGCTGGTTGCTGGTGGCGCGACGGTTCAGGAGCCGCGCGGGGGACCGTAAAGGTCGCGCGGTTAGGCCCGGCGCCGAGCTCCAACCCGGCGTCGGGCCGCCCGAGCAGGGGCTAGTTCGCTCTTGCGGCAAAGAAAAAGCCCGGCGCAAGGGCCGTCTGCTGGGGCTAAACGCTTGTTTGAGGCGGGCCGCGACCGCTTGACGTTCGGCCGCCCGCTGTTGCTGATTTCCGCTCGATCTTGCGGGAACCCATGGGCCCCGCGCGGTCGGGCCCGGCGCCGTCGCCAAACCCGGCGCCGGGTCTTCACAGCGTCGAACAGGCGAAAGCCGCCCGAAGGCGGCTGGTGGCGATCAGTCGTGAAGAGCGTCAATGTCCGGCGGTTTTGCGGACCAACCGTCGCAGCGCGTCAACTTCATCGTGAAGCGAGTTGATGGTCGCTTGTACGACAACGGCGCGGCGAAGATGGACCGCGCCGTCGCCCGGCCGCTGAGCGGCGGCGTCGACCTCCTGATCCAGAAGGCCGCCTAGCTCAACGATCCGCCGCTCGATCTCGGCGAGCTTCACTTTGGCGGTCAGCTCCATCACGGCCAGATAGCGACTAGGCCCGTGGGTTTCATCGGGCGGGCAAAGAAAAGGCGGTCCGGTGGCGGCTGGTGGCGGATCTTGCTGAAGGGGCGTCGCTCAGCCGGTCTTGGTCATCGCCCGTCTGAGCCCGTCAGCTTCGCCGTGAAGGGCGCTGATAGTGCCCTGCAGAACAAGGCTCCGGCGAAGGTGGGGCGTGCCGTCGTCGCCTTGCCGCTCTGCCTTCGCTATGTCGTCGAGTGACCTGACCAGCAGAGCGGTGAGTTCGTCGATCCGTCGCTCGATCTCAGCGAGCTTGGCTTTGGCCGTCGAGTTCATCGCGGCCAAAGAGCGGAGAGGCCCGGAGGGTTCCGCGTCGGCGTCGGGCTGAGAACAGGAATCCGCTCGAAGGCGATGGAGGACTACCCCGTTACGGCTTGATCATAATGATCAACTGATTACGGTAGGCGGCTCAGCAAAATCGCCCCCGGACTTAGATGACAAACGCGCCAGACTTGATCACCCGACTATACGACATCGCGCGGGACTTCGACGGCGTCAGAGAGCCAAATGAACGTCAGGTCAAACCCCGACTGGTCGCTGAGACGTTGAGGGACGCCGTCAGCGAAATACTGCGGCTGCGACACGTCGAGGCGAAGGTCAGGCCGCCGCTCCCGTCCCTAGATTTCGCGTATCCACAAGACGATCAGCCCGTCGGTCGCCTGATCAAGCCTTTTCAGCCGGCTTCCGTTCGTCAGCAGGCTCTTCCACCGCCTGCGGGCGCAGGAAGGCGTGGCGCCGCTACTTCACCGTCAAAAGCGCTTCGGCCTCCCGCCCCTCGAGGGGAACGCGATCGGGAAACACGGGCGCGGACTGAGCCCCCCGAACGTCGCTCATATCTGGAAATGCTTATGCGGTTGTGCTTTCGGCCGATAAGCCGAGCGCGACGCCTTAAGCGATAAGGCTGCCGAAGAAAAAGCCGCCCGGAGGCGGCTGGTGGCGGATGTGAAAAGCCCCGCTCGGTGGCGGGGCTGGGGGGTAAGAAACCTGCGTCGGGTCAGCCGTAGCTTGCTGCCGTCTCCGGTTCAGGCTGGCGATTGAACGGATGCTCCGCCAGCCACGTCAGATAATCAGCATATCTGCCGCCATGCGTGCCGTTCCGGACAGCCTCTCGCGCAGCGACCTGAACGTCAGACCACATATACTGCTCGTTCTCGGACATCGGGCGCCCGGAGACGAGCAGATCCTTCCACTCTTCCAACTTCTCGAGTTTCACCGGAAGGCCGGCGACATCAGGCTCAACGCCACAGGCGATCAGGGCGCTTGCCGTGCGGAAGCACTTCTCACACTTGCAGCAATTGATGCTGTCGCCGCCTCTGGAGGACTTGTAGCAGACGGCGAGGCTCACCGCCCGACCGCTCTTGATCTCCGGCGCTATGTAGCGGCCGATCTTCTCCTGCCGGGTGACCTCGTAGCTGTCGTGGTGACAGGTCGTGTTTGCGAACTTGACCATCTCGTCAGTGACTGGATTGCTCCCCCATGGCTCGCTGAAAGCGGCGGAGTGAGAGCTCGCGATCAGGAGGCGAGAGTAGCCCCCCGCATAGCAGACCGGCGCTCCGAGAGCGAGCAGGGCTATCCCATGCTGGGCCTTCATCCACCACGTCTGAGAGGCGTCGCCTACAAAACGACGGACGAGTGTCCTGCCGTCGATCAGCGATCGGACGTTGGTGCGAGCCGTGGTCAGCGGTAGGCCGTGGACCGCCTCCGTCTGCTGGACAACTGATTGAAGCTGCCTCCAGAGCCCCTCGTTGTTGACCTTTACGTCCGCTCCCCAGACGGAGAACAGCCCGGCCACCGCCGATCGGTTCTTGACAAGGCTCGCGACTGCATCGACGCCGCCGGAATACAGCAGAAGGTCGCCATTTGCGGCAGGCGAAATACTAGAGATGCGAGGGCCGATCAGCTCGAATTTTTCCGATTGGAAAGTCGGATAAATGCGCTTCCACGCCTTCGCCAAGTCGTCGACCGCCGACGCGAACACGCTGTCGACCGATGGAACGACGACCTTCTCACCCAAAGCCAGCGCCGCGGTCAGGAACCCGCCTAGGGCCGGCATCATCAGGATTGATTCGGGCACACGCCCAACGTCGACATCGTTGTATCGGACCTTGACAGTGCCCGACTTCAGCCCCGCGACGCCTTCGGTCGTCACCGGAATTCTCAAGAGGCCGCCGTCCAACTCTGGGTTGCCGAAAATCACGGGCATCGATGCGCGTCCCCCCAAGGCCAAGGAGGAGAGCAATACCACCCCGCCTGCATACTTTCTAGCCAGCTAAGCTCCTTCGGTGGCACATGTACGATCAGCGAACACGCTCTCATTCAACGAACGTCTTAGGCGCGACCATTGGCGGGCAGCGACCGAGCACGAAACAGGCGCCCGAAGGCGGGCGGGCGGGCGGCAGGTCAGGCGGTAGGCGTCACGCCGCCCCGATCACGGTCAGATACCCCGTGACCATGATGTCGAAGAAGGCGTCGCTGTCGGCGTCGTTCCAGGTGCCGTCGCCGACGACGTAAAGCGGGGTCTGACGTTGGGTGACCTGCGGGTCTCCGCCGGCCGCGGCCCAGCCGCAGAGCAACATCGGGCTCTGACCGACGCCAGCGTAAGCCGGCGCGAGCGCGTCGGGGATCAGGTCATCGGACGGGGCCTCGCCGCTCGTGTCGTCGCCAACGGTGGCGACGGCGGTCTTGTTCCGGCGGTAGCGGAAGCTGAGCGGGTTGTTGCGGTTGACCGAGTGCAGGCCGGAGCCGTCCGTCTGCTGAACGCCAATCGTCGTGTTCGAGCAGCACCGCAGACGGGCTTCGCTCTGCGTGTTGAGCGGGTTGATCTGAAGCGTCCCGTTGCCCATCGATGAGTTTGACGAGGGGACGCTGGTCGGGTGGTAGACGGCCCCATAGCCGGCCGTGGCGGTGAAGCCCCAGCCAGACTGGAACTGCGTGTTCAGATAGCTCAGGCTCGCGGTGACGCCCGCAAAGCCCTTGTTGACGGTAAAAACAGGTGTCTTGACCTTGAGGATTTTCGCCCCGCGAGGCCGGCGAAAGTCGATCAGCGCCGCGACCTCGGTATGAGCCGCGAGCACGCCCATCCTGACGATTTTGTCCCAGAGTCCGGCCGTCTTGAGCACTTGGATGCGGCCGTCGAGCAGAGCAATGCGCGTGCTGTCCGGCAGCGCGCCGCCGAGCTTGAGGATCTCCGTCAGATAGGCGGCCGTCTCGGGCAAGACGTTGAGCACGTTCACCGTGACGGACTGCGACGTGACGGCCTCACCGGCGGCGTCCCGAATGACGCCGCGTGTTGGGGCCGAGATCGTCGCGGTGACGGTCGCGCCGGCTGCGTCCGCGATCGGCGCGTGTCCAAATTTGGCGTTGGGGTTTACCGAAACCAGGACGGCTCCGGCCGGGGTCGTGACCGTCGCGCCATAGGCCCCTCCGTCGCCGATCCAGTCCTTGAACACCGGGAGTCCGGCGGTCGCCGAGGCGACGATCGTCGTGTAATCGGAAAAGCCGAGGCCGACGATCTTGTCATCGGACGCAACCGTCCGCAGCACGGTCGGAGCGAACGTCACCGGGTCGATCGGGGCGCCGATGATCCGCGCCTGCCAGCGGAAGTCGTCCCGCCATTGTCGATGACGTCGAAGATGCACGTCTGGGACGACAGGTTGAGAACCCTCGTGTCCGCCGTCGAGAGCCAGCTAAAGTCGCCGCCGCGCGAGCTGGGCGTGTTGAACAGCGGGCTCGCCATGATGTTGGCGATCCGCAGGTTAAGATCGGAGGACAGATCGCCATGCGATCCGTCATCGACGGCGCTGTGATGTGCGTCGCCTACCCACAGAAGAAGCCCGACATCGAGCGCCGAGATGGCGTCGCAGAGCCGCTTTAACGAGCCGCCAAAGCCCGACTGGAGGCTTTCATAGAAATTGGTCGCCCAGGTCGGCGAAACGCCCAGAATGACGAGCTTCTGGCCGGCGGTAGCCGCTGCGGCCATCGCCGCATAGGTCCACGAAATCTGGTCGAACGAGCCGGGCGGGTTGGTTCCGTCGCCGCCCCACGTCTCTTCGCCGCCCTCCACGCTTGCGCGGCGGCGCTGGGAGTACCAGTCCGGCACGATGAGCCGAACGCGGCCGATGTCCCGCTCGAAGGCGAGCACGCGGCCGTTGTCGCCGTCGGCCCATTCGAAATGCACCTGCTCGACCGCGATGCCCGGCTCCTCGCGCTGCTCGACCTGCAGGCATACGACCGCGTCACAGGCAACCCGCGCCACTTCGAGCTGAACCTCTACGACGAGCTGGTGCGCGAAGCCTGCGGGATGCCATCGGCTTCGCCGTGCCTGGAGCTGCACCGCGCGAGCAGCGAGGGCGTGGCCGCGCAGCGGGTGGCGGCATGAGCGCGCCGCACACTCCCCCGCCGCTCGAAGTTCTCTTCGTGTCGGAGGACCAGTCGATCATCGTCGGCGGGCGGAATAACGACGATATCGCTGAGTTCTTCCACAGCGGATTGGCCACGGTCGGGCAGTCGTTCGATGAAGCCCTGGCGACGGCGTAGCGCGCTGTCGCGGCTTACAACGCCCATGACGATCTGGTCGCCGCCCTCACGATCGCCTCCGGCTACGTCAGCTCGCACCTCGGGCATCTGCAGGCTCAGGAGGTCACCGGGCCGGCGCTTGATAAGTCCCTGGCGGACTACGAGGCGACCCTGGCGGCGCTCGCGAAAGCGGAGGCGCGCTGATGTCGGCCGCTCCGCACCCCTTCCGCATTCACTTCGTCGACCGCGATGGTGCGAGCGACTCTGAGCTGATCCACGCCGCGACCGCCGAGCTCGCGCGCAGGGCCTTCACCGCCAAGGCGAAGAACGCCGGCGCCCACATTCGCAAGGTCAAGCTCGACCGCTCAAGGGAGCAAGCGTGATGCCCCTCGCGCGCGCCCTCGCCGACTTCCTCGCCCTTTCCCTCTTCATCGCCGCGGTGCTCGCCGTCGCGGTCGCCTGCGGAGCGTGACGCCCATGGACACGACACGCATCGGAGACCAGCTCCTCAACCTCTGGGCACGATCGGCGGCGCGGTAAACGACCTCGCGAACGCGGCCGGGCCGATCTACGCCTACCAGCGCGACACCACCTACTGCCGCTTCGGCGCCTGGAGCCTCGAAGGCTCCCGCGAAGCCGCCATCGAAGCGAAGAAGGCCGCCGAGCGCGTCATCGAGCAGGCCAATGCGGCGCTGGCGGCGATCGACGCAGAAGGCGACCCGGTGCCGGTCAGCCCGGCGCCGCGTGCCGACACGCTCGCCTTCCTGCACGGAACGCCGCCCCGCCTCGTGCCGCGGGTTCCCGGCACGCCGGCCGGCAGCGGTCCGGAGGCGGCTTGATGTTCGAGCTCGCGATCTTCCGTCACGTCTCCGGCCCGGTCCCGGATGGCGTCGCCTTCAGCGGTGTCCCGACCATTCGCCGGCGCGACAAGCAGGGCGCCGAACGGATCGAGATGCTTTCGATCCGCTTCACCGGTGCCACCGAAGAAGAGGTCCGCGCGAAGGCGGACGCGCAGTTCTCCGCCGACCGTCAGCGGGCGCTCAAGCGCGACGCGAACCTCCGCGCCGCGGCCGCACAGCGCGCGAAGCAGGAGGCGCGCCCTTGAAGCCCCTCCTCCTCACCATCGCGACGATCGTCGCCGCGGCCGCCATCGCCGCCTGGGCCGTCTCCCTGACGTCTCCCCAGCTCGCACCGACCGCGAGCGGCACGATCGACCGCACCCACAAATCCGACCGGGCCAAAGCCCCGCCGCGCGCCGTGCGCGTCGTCGGCGAAGGCAGGAGCGCGTGAGCATGAGCACTCAGCAGTCTTGGGAATGGTGGTCCGCGGCGCTCCTGGGCACCTTCGGACCGATTCACGACGGCGTGCCGCAGTCCGGCTTCTTCCGCGTCCGCCGCGGCAAGAATGGCCCGTGGGAGCCCGTCGCGATCTGGCGCGACGACGCCGCGGCCGACGGGTGGATCGCCCTGCGCACCGGCAAGCAGGTCAACGCGATCGACATCTGGACCTGGGCTTGCCGCCATCCGATCAGCAAGGAGGCATACGACCGCGCCGTCGCCGGCGAAGGTTGGGCCGATGAGCCCCCCGCGGCCCCGGAGGCCGGCATCGGCCATAACAGCGCGTCCGGAGATCCTGCCGAAGTCATCCGCGCGGAGCTCGCTGGCGAAGCCGAGATCGCTGCCGAGCTGCTCGCCAAGCCGATCGAGGATCAGGCGGGCGTCGACAAGACGGCCATCTGGTCCAAGCGCGTCGGCGAGCTCGCCAGCAAGGCCGAGAAAGCCCGCGTTGCCGAGAAGGAGCCTCACCTCGAAGCCGGCCGCGCGGTCGACGCGAAGTGGAAGCCCATCGTCGATGACGCCAAAGCGCTGTCCGCCAAGCTCAAGCGCCACGCCGAGCCGTTCCTAATCGCGCAGAAGCGCGCTGAGGAGGAGCGTGCCCGCAGGGCTGCCGAGGAGGCGCGCCGGATCCGCGAGGAAGCCGAAGCCGCGGCACGGCGCGCGGCCGCGGACGACGAAGCGGAGAAGGCCCGGATCGCCGAGCTCGAGCGCCAGGCTGCGGCCGCAGACCAAGCTGCCGTCGCAAAGAACGCCAGCGCCGGCCGCACGGGCGCACGCATCGCGCTTCGCACCGAGACGAAGGTCATCGTCTCCGACTTCGCTGCGGCAGCCGGCTACTACGTCGCCGCGCGCAATCCAGACCTCGTCGAGCTCATCGGCCGCCTCGCCGCTCGAGACGTGAAGGCCGGTGCCGAGGTCCCTGGGACGGAACGCCGGACCGAGGAGCGCGCCGCGTGAACGCCGTCGCCACGATCCAGAACCCGCGCCCCGCGCTCGTCGCCGGCGCGCGTCCCGTCGCCATCGTCCCGACGAGCATGGACGAGGCTTATCGCCTCGCGACGGCCGTCTGCGAAGCAGGCATGGCGCCGAGCGGGCTTAACAGCCCGGCGAAGGCGATGATCGCGATTATGCAGGGGCTCGAGGTCGGCCTCACCCCGATGGCCGCCATGCAGAGGATCGCGGTGGTGAACGGCCGCGCGACGATCTGGGGCGACGCAGCCATGGGCCTCGTGAGGGCGTCCGGCCTCTGCGAATGGGTCCGCGAGCGGATCGACGGTCAGGGAGACCAGCGCGTCGCGATCTGCGAGACGAAGCGCAAGGGAGATCCCGAGACGATCTCAGGCCGCTTCTCGGTCGCCGACGCGAAGCGGGCTGGCCTGTGGGACAAGGCCGGGCCTTGGAAGCAGTACCCGGACCGCATGCTTCAGATGCGGGCGCGCGCCTTCGCGCTGCGCGATGGCTTCGCCGACGTGCTCGGCGGGATGTATGTCCGCGAGGAGGCGGACGACATGCGCGAGCACAATGACGTGCCGCCGCCTTCACCGCCCTCGCCTCCATCGCCTGAGACGGCGCGCCTCGCAACGCCGACACCTGCAGCTTCGATGGAACCGCCCTCACCCCCTGCAGTGGCGCCGACCTTCGGCGAGATCCTGCAGTCGGTGATCCGCCGCCTCGTCTCGTCCAGCACCAAGGAAGCGTTGGACGCCGCCTGGACTGAAACCGAAGCCGACCGCCGAAAATTGCCATCGGATATGCGCGCGAAGGCTCAGGAAGCGGCGAACTCGCGCCTCGCGGAGATCGTGGCGCCTGCCCCCGGCCCGCGGGAGGGGCACGGCTCGCGCGCGGAATCCGATCCGCAGGCCTGGGTCGCCGATTGCGAGCAGCGAATGGCAGGGTGCGCGTACTTGGAGGCGCTCCGCGAGCTTTGGGAGTGCGTCATCGCACCGGAGAGCGAGTCAGCGTTCCCGGGCGATCTCGCGGAGGTGCGGGCGGCGTTCGATCGCCATGAGGCGAGGCTCGCGGAATGAGCCGCGCCACCCTGATCATCCAGTCCGACAAGGACCGGGCGGACCTCGCCCGGATGGCCGGCCAGCTTCCGCTTGGCGCCCGTGTCGAGATCAAGGCCGCAAAGCGCACGCTGCCGCAGAACGCCCGGCTGCACGCCATGCTGACCGAAGTCGCGCGGCACGTTCCATGGCACGGCGTGAAGCTTCCTGTCGACGACTGGAAGTTCATCTTCCTCGACGCGCTGAAGCGCGAGCTCCGCATGGTCCCGAACATCGACGGGACCGGCTTCGTGAACCTTGGCCGATCGACCTCCGACCTCTCGAGGGAGGAGATGTCGGACATGATGGAGCTGGTGAGCGCCTTCGGTGCACAGCACGGCGTCGTCTTCAAGCGCGACGGCGAGCAGGCCGCAGAGCGTGCGGCATGAGCGTCCGACCGATCCTGTTCTCCGCGCCGATGGTGCGGGCGCTGCTCGCGGGCACGAAGACCCAGACGCGGAGGGCGATCCGCGACCAGAGGCGCTATCGCCAATCCGCTGACGGAGCCGGCGTGTGGACCGGCTTCATGGGCTGGCAGTCTCTGGAATGGGCGCTCGAAAATCACGAGCTCTGCGCGAAGGGCTCTCTGCCGGGGATCGCCGGCGGCGACTTGCTCTGGGTCAGGGAGGCGACCACACGGTTCGACAAGGGTACCTGCGACCAGTGGGTCTGGTACCGCGCGGGGCGAAACAGCCTGCTCGGAATGTCGCCTGACCTCGACCCCGACGCAGAGTGGCCGTCGGGCAAGGAAGGCCCCGCCGGGGGCGCGTCGTACAACGTTGCGTCGATCCACATGCCGCGCTGGGCCTCCCGCCTGCCCCTCCTCGTCACCGATGTCCGCGTGCAGCGGCTTCAGGAGATCAGCGAGGACGACGCCCGGGCGGAGGGCATCGAGCCCGATGACACGGGAACGGCGTGGCTCTGCTACGCCTCCCAGCCGAAGGGCCAGACCCATTGGGCCGCCCCCCGCGAGAGCTACCGCACGCTCTGGGACAGCATCAACGGCCCCAGCTCATGGGCCGCCAACCCCTGGGTGGCCGCCTACACCTTCACCGTCCACCAGCAGAACGTGGACGACTTCCTCGCCGACCAAGCGAGGGCCGCATGACGATCGCCCGCGGCCACCGCAAGACGATCCCCCTCAGCGTGAAGCTGAAGGCCGCGCTCGCAGCCGCCGGGTTCTCTGAGGATGAGATCGAAGCGCCCGGCGCGATCCAGTGGGACCACGCCCCGGCCCTCGCGCTGCGCCTGGTGGACGCAGAGGCCGGCGAACCCGTCCCGCCGGCGAACGACTGGCGCGCGATCCGACCAATCCGCGCCCGCCAGCATCTGCAGAAGACCTGCGGGCGCAAGGTCGGCGCCGAGAAGACCGCGACCACGCTCGGCTCCGACGTCTTCGAGGCCGCGAAGGCCCGCCGTCTCTCGGCATCTCAGGAAGAGATGCAGCGCCGGATCCTCGCGAAGGAGCCCGGCCAGGCGCGTCCGCGGAAGTCGCGCATCCCCAGCCGCCCCTTCCCGAACAGCAAGCGCCGGGAGGCGCGGAAGTCATGACGCCCAAGCAGATCACCGACTGGCCGGCGGGCCTGCGCGACGCCGGCATGAAGGCACGGGACGCGATCGACCGCTCCTTTGACGCAGTCGCCCAGCCGATCGAGCGCGACGCGCCAGCCGCGGAGGACGCCGGCTGATGGACCTCGTCCTGCTCGTCTGCCTGGCGGCACAGCCCGCCGACTGCCGTGAGGAGCGGCTGCAGATGGCGGCCACCGCCCCGACGGCCTGTCTCCTCGGAGCCCCGGCCGCGATCGCCGAGTTCTCCGGCGACCATCCCGAGCTCATCCCGCAACCGCAGCGCTGGCGCTGCGAACAGCCCGACCGGAGGCGCTGATGAAGAACCGCCTGTCCGACCTGAACAATCACTTGTTCGCCCAGATGGAACGGCTTTCCGACGAGGATCTCAGCCCCGGGGCCATCGCGCACGAGGCCAAGCGCAGCGAGGCCATGGTCTCGATCGCCGACCAGATCATTCGCAACGCCGCGCTGCAGATCCAAGCGGCCAAGATCGCCTTCGACGGCGGGGTGGATCCTGTCCCGTACCTTCCCGCCCCCGCGATCGACGGGAAGCCGTCATGAAGGGCCGCAGGATCCTCTACAGCGCCAGGGAGATCGCTTGGCTTGAGGCCAACCGTGGGATGGTGATCAGCGACTATCACCGCGCCTTCACGGCAGCCTTCGACCGCGCCGACGTGACTGCGGGGCACCTGCACGCGCTCCGAAAGCGCCGAGGCTGGAAGACCGGCCGGACGGGCCAGTTCGAAAAAGGAGGAGAGCCCGCCAACAAGGGCAAGAGGTGCGCGCCGGGAAAAGGCGGAAACCACCCCAACGCACGCCGGACTCAGTTCAAGAGCGGCGGCGTTCCCCACACCTATCGCGGTGCCGGTCACGAGCGGATCGACGGCAAGGACGGCTATGTCGTCATGATCATCGATGAGCAGAATCCGTGGACGGGAGCCCCCACCAGGCCGGTCCTGAAACACAGGTATCTTTGGGAGCAGGCGAACGGGCCTCTGACTGATGGCTACTGCCTGAAGTGCCTCGACGGCGACAAGGCCAACACCGACCTCTCCAACTGGGAGGCGATCCCGCGGGCCATGTTGCCCCGGCTCAACGGCGGCCGGCACAAGACGCGCGTCGCCTACGACGAGGCGCCCGACGAGCTGAAGCCGGCCGTCATGGCGGTGGCGAAGCTCGAGCACGGTCTTCGCCAGCGGAGAAGGTCGCGATGAGCGACGGCAGCAAGATCGAATGGACCGATGCCACCCGGAACCCGATCCGCGGGCGTGATCGCGGGGCCCAAGGCGACGTCGCGCCGCTGACCGAGCTGTTCAGGGGATGACGGGCGTGCGCGCAGCGCTCCGCTATCGCGTGGATCCAGGGGACGTCTCGCCCGAGAAAGCAGCGCGCCGGATGGGGCTGTCGTTAGAGGACTTCGCAGCGCACCTGCCGAAGCTGCTGTCGCGCGGCTTTCCGCAGCCCGATCCGACGACCGGCCTCTATGACCTTGAGGCGATCGACGCCTGGCGCCGCCGCCGAAACCCGCACCTCTTCGCCTCCTCCTTGACCGCCACGAACCAGGCGCGCGACGCTGACGACGTCGTAATGGCCCGGCTCGAGGCGGCGCGGCGTGGGTAGCGTGAAGATCCCCTACTACGTGGTGATCAAGGGCCGCGGCTACTGGCGGCCGACGGCGCGCATGCGAGCGCTCGGCTTCGCCCTCGTGCCATGCGGCCCTGACGGGCCCGAGGCCTGGCGGGTCGCAAAGGAATGGGCCGACCGCTGGAGCCGCGCGCGGACGGGACAGGAGGCGCCACCCTGCGCGGTGGTCGGCGGGCGAACGACGCCTGAGCAAGTTGAGAGCGCGATCGCTTATCCCGCCGGCTCGCTCGGCGAAGCGTTCGCCCGCTACCGACGCCTTGATGCGTGGGGCAAAGCCAAGAAGCCGGCAACACGCGACGACTGGTGGCGCGGCTGGAAACGAATCAAGCCGTTCTTCGGCGACGTGCGGCCATCAAGCGTCCGGCTGGAGCAGATCGACCTGTGGCGCTCGCATATCCTCGACGCGGCCGGCGTGCGTGAAGCGCACCGGGCGCTCAAGATCTGGCGCGCTTTGTGGAAGGTCGCGGCGGCCATGGGCTACTGCGCCCGCGAGGCTGACGCGTCGCTCGGCCTGCGGAACGCCGCAGCGCCCGGCTGATCCTCCACCTGGTCGGAGGGCGAAGCGGTCCGCCTCGTGAAGCAAGCGTGGCGGATGGGCTTCCACGGGCTCTCGGCGGCCCTGGCTGTCATGTGGGACACCCAGCTCTCACCAGGCGATGTCCGGGCGCTCCGGGCCGGCCAGCGCCGCTCTGCTCCCGACGGAGCGACATGGTTCGTTACGCGACGCGGCAAGACCGATGTGTCGGTCGGCGGGATCATCAGCCGCCGATCGGCCGCGGTGCTGGACGCTTACCTCGCGGGGCTCGGGGCGGAGCTTCATCCAGACGCGGAGTTGTTCCGCAGCCGCGGAGCCGAGGCGTCAGCCAGGGGCGGCAGACCATGGGCGCCTCGCCCTTACACGAAGGACTGCATGGCCGAGGACTTCCGCGAGGTGCGGACCGCGCTCTTCGGCGCGGGCGAATCACGACAGATGCTGGACATGCGCCGGTCAGGAGCCGCGGAGGCGATCGCCGGTCGGGCGACGGCCGAGCAGCTCACCCATTCGATGGGCAACACGATCGCGAGCTCGAACGCTTTGTTCAAGACCTACGCCCCAGCGGAGCTGACGAACCTGCGGGCCGTTGCGGAAGCGCGGAGGAAGGGCCGCGCCACCCGGCGCGACGGAAACAAATCGGGTTGAAAAGTATCAACCGCGGGCCGGGATGAGTATCAACCGGCGTCTTGGGGCTCTGTCCAACCCCAAGAGGATGATGGCGGGAGTGACGGGACTCGAACCCGCGGCCTCCGGCGTGACAGGCCGGCGCTCTAACCGACTGAGCTACACCCCCGAAACGGGCGAGCCCGTTGCGTGCGGCGGTTGGTACGGGACCAGGCTGGGCGTGTCAAGCGGGCATCGCCGCTTGCTGCGTCCTTGTCCCAAGGCGGCCGCCGCCGCCCTAAGATGTTGAAAGACCGGACCTTCCGGCCTCATCGCACATGGGGCGCCATGGCCCCATGGTGGGCGGTGACGGGCTCGAACCGCCGACCCTCTCGGTGTAAACGAGATGCTCTACCAGCTGAGCTAACCGCCCGATGGGCGCATGCTGCGCACCCGCCGCGACGGCGGGTCGCGTCGGGCCGGGACGCTCTGATGAACGCCCCGCCCGAGCTTCGATCAGCCGTTGACGGCGTCCTTGAGAGCCTGGCCGGCCTTGAACTTCGGCGTGTTCGACTCAGGGATCTTGATGGTTTCGCCGGTGCGCAGGTTGCGGCCGACGCCGGCGGCGCGCTTCACCACCGCGAAGGTGCCGAAGCCCACGAGGCGGACTTCCTCGCCCTTCTTGAGAGCTGCGATGACGGCGTCGAAGGTCGCGTCGACGGCTTTCGCGGCATCCAGCTTCGAGAGGCCGGACGTGTCGGCGACTTCGGCGATCAGATCGGACTTGTTCATCGTTCTCTCCATTGAGCGACGACGGGACTCGGCTGGTGACGCCGGCCCCGGAAAGAGGCGCGCACCCTTGATCGAAAAAGCAGCGGTGGCAAGGGATGGAACCCGAAAAAACGGTGAGATTCGAGCCTTTCTGGCGCGTCGAAACGACCAAAAAGGCCCGGGACGGGGTCCCGGGCCTTTCTTGTCTTACCGAGCGTCGAAGACGTGCCAGATTGGCACGCCCCTTTGTCAGTGGGCGCGGATCGCCGAACCGTCCTCTTCGACCGCGGGCCTCGGCGGCGCAGGGCGCTCCTCCTCCCACTCGATCGGCTCCGGCCGCTTCAGCAGCGCCCGACTCAGCACCTCGTCGATCACCCGCACGGGGACGATCTCCAGACGGCTCTTCACGCTGCCCGGCAGGTCCGCCAGGTCCTTGGCGTTCTCCTCCGGAATCAGCACCGTCTTGATGCCGCCCCGCAGCGCCGCCAGGAGCTTCTCCTTCAGGCCGCCGATCGGCAGCACGCGGCCGCGCAGCGTGATCTCGCCCGTCATAGCGATGTCCTTGCGGACCGGGATGCCGGTCATCACCGACACGATCGCGGTCGCCATGGCGACGCCGGCCGAGGGGCCGTCCTTCGGGGTCGCGCCCTCCGGAACGTGGACGTGGATGTCCCGCCGGTCGAACAGCGGCGGCTCGATGCCGAAGTCGACCGCACGGCTGCGCACATAGGACGCGGCGGCGGAAATCGACTCCTTCATCACGTCCTTCAGGTTGCCCGTGACCGTCATCTTGCCCTTGCCGGGCATCATGACGCCTTCGATCGTCAGCAGTTCGCCGCCGACCTCCGTCCAGGCGAGACCCGTGACCACGCCGACCTGGTCCTCGCTCTCCGCCTCGCCGTAGCGATAGCGGGGCACGCCAAGGAACTCGGCGACCTTGGCCTCGGTGACCTTGATCGTCTTCTTCTTGTTCTTGGCGAAGACGAGCTCCTTCACCGCCTTGCGGGCAAGGTTGGCGAGTTCGCGCTCGAGATTGCGCACGCCCGCCTCCCGCGTGTAGCGGCGGATGACGGTGAGCACCGAGGCGTCGTCGATCGAGAACTCCTTGGGGCCGAGGCCGTGCTTCTTCATCACCTCCGGCAGGAGGTGGCGCTTGGCGATCTCGAGCTTCTCCTCCTCCGTGTAGCCGGCGATACGGATGATCTCCATCCGGTCCATCAGCGGGCCGGGGATGTTCAGCGTGTTCGCCGTCGTCACGAACATCACGTTCGAGAGGTCGTAGTCGACCTCGAGATAGTGATCGTTGAACGAGGAGTTCTGCTCAGGGTCGAGCACCTCCAGCAGCGCCGAAGCCGGATCGCCGCGGAAGTCCATGCCCATCTTGTCGATCTCGTCGAGCAGGAAGAGCGGGTTGGCCTTCTTCGCCTTCTTCATCGACTGGATGACCTTGCCGGGCATCGAGCCGATATAGGTGCGCCGGTGACCGCGGATCTCGGCCTCGTCCCGCACGCCACCGAGCGACATGCGCACATATTCGCGGCCGGTCGCCTTGGCGATCGACTTGGCGAGCGAGGTCTTGCCCACGCCGGGAGGGCCGACGAGGCACAGGATCGGGCCGGTCAGCTTGTTCGCCCGGCTCTGGACCGCCAGGTACTCGATGATCCGCTCCTTGACCTTCTCGAGCCCGAAATGATCCGATTCGAGGATCTTCTCGGCCGCCGGCAGGTCCTTCTTGACCTTCGACTTGACGCCCCACGGGATCGACAGCAGCCAGTCCAGATAGTTCCGGACGACCGTCGCCTCCGCGGACATCGGGCTCATCTGCCGGAGCTTCTTGAACTCGGCGTCGGCCTTCTCGCGGGCTTCCTTGGAGAGCTTGGTCTTGGCGATCCGCTCCTCGAGCTCGGCGAGGTCGTCACGACCCTCGTCGTCGCCGAGCTCCTTCTGGATCGCCTTCATCTGCTCGTTCAGGTAGTACTCGCGCTGCGTCTTCTCCATCTGGCGCTTGACGCGCGTGCGGATGCGCTTCTCGACCTGGAGGACCGAGACCTCGCTCTCCATGAGCGACAGCACCCGCTCCAGACGCTCCAGGACGTCGAGCAGCTCCAGCACCGACTGCTTCTCGGGGATTTTGACCGCGAGGTGCGAGGCGATGGTATCGGCGAGCTTGGAGGCGTCCTCGATCTGCGTGACGGCGCTGACGACCTCGGGCGAGACCTTCTTGTTCAGCTTCACGTAGTTCTCGAAGTCGGACACGACCGAGCGCGCCAGCGCCTCGACCTCGACCGGCTTCTCGATCACGTCCTCGACGGCCTCGACGCGCGCCTCGAAGAACTCCTTGCGCTCGGTGTAGCCGACGACGCGGCCGCGCGACTGCCCCTCGACCAGCACCTTCACGGTGCCGTCCGGGAGCTTGAGCAGCTGCAGCACGGAAGCGAGCGTTCCGATCTCGTAGATCGCGTCAGGCGCCGGATCGTCGTCCGTCGCGTTCTTCTGGGTCGCGAGCAGGATCGGCTTGTCCGCCTTCATCACCTCTTCGAGAGCGCGGATGGATTTCTCGCGTCCCACGAAGAGCGGCACGATCATGTGAGGGAAGACCACGATGTCGCGCAGCGGCAGCACTGGATGGACGTCGGCTTCGCCCGGCTTGACGGGCGCGCGCGATTTGGCGGCGGTCATACTCTGATCCTTTCAGTGACGCGCGCCGGGGAGGACGGCGGCGCCTTGCGCGGCGCGGACTTGTCGCGGCCCATCTGGCCCCGCGACGTCCGCCCTTGGGGGGTGCGCCGAACACCAAGCGGACTCGGAGGTCGCAGCGCGTTGTCGATTAGGTGGCCCCCACCCCGGGGGGTGTCAAGAAGACCTTCCGCACGCTTCGCCGCGGCGCGGCGCCGCCTCGGGAGCACGACCCGCCGCCAGGGCTTCGGCGCCCCGCCTCTCCTTCGCGGAGCGGATCCGGCCACGCGTCCTAGCGGGACGCAGCCCGTCGGCGTCTCGCCGCGCGGGAGCCGGCCAGAGGCGTCGCCGAGACAAACGAAAACGCCCGCGGGAGAACCCGCGGGCGCTTTGTGAACCGTTCCGGCCGAGGAAGGCCGAGGTCAGGCGCTGGCGCCCGCCTCGCTGGCGCGATCGGCATAGATGTAGAGCGGCCGGCCCTTGCCGTCCGCGACGTCGCCCGAGATCACCACCTGCTCGACGCCCTCGAGGCCCGGCAGGTCGAACATCGTGTCGAGCAGGATCTGCTCCATGATCGACCGCAGGCCGCGGGCGCCGGTCTTGCGCTCGATGGCCTTCTTGGAGATCGCCGACAGCGCCTCGTCGTTGAACGAGAGCTCGACGTTCTCCATCTCGAACAGCCGCTGGTACTGCTTCACCAGCGCGTTCTTCGGCTCCGTCAGGATCGTCTTGAGCGCGGCCTCGTCGAGATCCTCGAGCGTGGCCAGCACCGGCAGACGGCCGACGAATTCCGGGATCAGGCCGAAGCGCAGCAGATCCTCGGGCTCGACATGGCGGAAGATCTCGCCCGTCTTGCGGTCGTCGGGCGCGGCCACCTTGGCCCCGAAGCCGATCGAGGTCGACTTGCCGCGGCCGGAGATGATCTTGTCGAGCCCGGCGAACGCGCCGCCGCAGATGAACAGGATGTTGGTCGTGTCGACCTGAAGGAACTCCTGCTGCGGGTGCTTCCTGCCGCCCTGCGGGGGCACGGAGGCGACGGTGCCTTCCATGATCTTGAGCAGCGCCTGCTGGACGCCCTCGCCCGACACGTCGCGCGTGATGGACGGGTTGTCCGACTTGCGGCTGATCTTGTCGATCTCGTCGATGTAGACGATGCCGCGCTGCGCCCGCTCGACATTGTAGTCGGCGGCCTGGAGCAGCTTCAGGATGATGTTCTCGACGTCCTCGCCGACATAGCCGGCCTCGGTCAGCGTCGTGGCGTCAGCCATCGTGAACGGCACGTCGAGGATGCGGGCGAGCGTCTGCGCGAGCAGCGTCTTGCCGCAGCCGGTCGGGCCGATCAGCAGGATGTTCGACTTCGCGAGCTCGACGTCGTTGTGCTTCGTCGCGTGGTTGAGCCGCTTGTAGTGGTTGTGGACCGCGACCGAGAGCACTTTCTTGGCGTGGTCCTGCCCGATGACATAGTCATCGAGCACCTTGCGGATCTCCTTGGGCGTAGGAATGCCGTCACGGGACTTGACCAGCGAGGACTTGTTCTCCTCGCGGATGATGTCCATGCACAGCTCGACGCACTCGTCACAGATGAAGACGGTGGGTCCGGCGATGAGCTTGCGCACCTCGTGCTGGCTTTTGCCGCAGAAGGAGCAGTAGAGGGTGTTCTTGGCGTCGCCGCCGCCGACCTTGCTCATCTCAATAGTCCCTTTCGGGTCGATGTCGCCGCACTGAGTCGCGTCGCTCCATCAATGACGTGATATGCCGACCGAACTTAACCAATCGGCGCCGTCACGTAGGAACGCCGCCAGCGCGACGCAACGCCGTGGTGCGATGATAGGCTATTGTGCGTGCGCAGCAACAGCCCGCCGCCGCGACCGAATGCCGAAGATGGCTGACGATGTGTTTTCGTCACGCGGCCTTCTGGTCGCCCTCGCCTTCGCTCGGGCGCTTCTCGAACACCTGGTCGATCAGCCCGAACTCGCGCGCCATGTCCGCGGTCATGAAGGTGTCGCGGTCGAGCGTGCGGTCGATCTCCTCATAGGAGCGGCCGCAGTGCTTCACATAGATCTCGTTCAGCCGGCGCTTGATTTTGACGATGTCCTCGGCGTGGCGCTCGATGTCCGAGGCCTGCCCCTGGAAGCCGCCCGACGGCTGATGGACCATGATCCGGGCGTTCGGCAGCGCGCCGCGCATGCCCTTCTCGCCGGCCGTCAGCAGCAGCGAACCCATCGACGCCGCCTGACCCATGCACAGGGTCGCGACCGGCGGGCGGATGTACTGCATCGTGTCGTAGATCGCGAGGCCCGACGTCACCACGCCGCCCGGCGAGTTGATGTAGAGCGAGATTTCCTTCTTCGGATTCTCGGCCTCGAGGAACAGCAGCTGGGCGCAGATCACCGACGCCATGTCGTCCTGCACCGGGCCCGACAGGAAGATGATGCGCTCCTTGAGCAGGCGGGAATAGATGTCGAACGAGCGCTCGCCCCGGTTGGTCTGCTCGATGACCATCGGGATGAGGAAGTTCGTCGCCTGATCGTACATGTCGCGCATCGTCGTCACCCTTGCATGTAGGCGGGTTCGAGCGGCCCGGAGGCCGCTCCGCCGGAGGTCACTCCGACGCCGCGGCCTTGTCGCCGTCCTCGTCGGCCGCGAGAAGCTCCTCCTTGCTGACGGAGCGCTCCTCGATGGTGGCGCCCGCAAGAATCGCGTCGACGACCTTCTCCTCGAAGATCGGCGCGCGGAGCTCCGCGATCGCCTCCTGATTCTGGCGATAGTAGTCCCAAACCCGCTGCTCTTGACCAGGGAATTGGCGCGCCCGCGCGATCAACGCGTCGCGAACCTCGTCCTCGGTCACCTTCACATCGTGCTTGTCGCCGAGCTCCGCAAGGACGAGACCGAGCCGCACCCGCCGCTCGGCGATCTTGCGGTAGTCGGCCTCGGCCTCGGCCTCGGTCGTGCCCTCGTCCTCGAAGGTGCGCTTGGAGGAGACAAGGTCGGTCGAGACCTGCCGCCAAACGTTCTCGAACTCCTGCTCCACCAGGGTCGGCGGGAGGTCGAAATCATACTGCGCGTCGAGCGCGTCGAGCACCTGGCGCTTGACCTTCTGGCGCGACACGCGGGCGTACTCGGTCTCGATCTGCTGGCGCGCCGCGGCCTTGAGGGCCTCCAGGCTCTCGAGCCCGAGCGACTTGGCGAACTCGTCGTCGATCTTGAGCTCCGCCGGCGCCTCGATGCCCTTCACGGTGACGTCGAAGGTGGCTTCCTTGCCGGCGAGATGGGGCGCCCCGTACTCGTCGGGGAACTTCACCGTCACGACCTTCTCGTCGCCGACCTTGGCGCCGACCAGCTGGCTCTCGAAGCCGGGGATGAAGGTGTTGGAACCGAGCTCGAGCGGCTGATCCTCGGCCGCGCCGCCCTCGAAGGGCTCGCCGTCGATCTTGCCGACGAAGTCGATCGTCACGCGGTCGCCCTCGGCGGCCGCCGCGCCCTCTTCCTTGGCCGAGAAACCGCGGTTCTGCTTGGCGATCCGCTCGACCGCCTCGTCGACCTCGGCGCCGGTGACCTCGGCGGTCAGCTTCTCGACCTTGAGCTCGGAGAGCTCCTTGAGCTCGACCTTGGGCAGCACCTCGAGCTTAACGGTGAGCGCGAGGTCGTGCTTGCCGGCCATGACCCCTTCGACGGCGGCCTGCTCGTCGTCCTCGCCCTCGGCGGTGACGCGCACCTGCGGCTGCATCGCGAGCCGGAAGCCGTTCTCGTCCACGATCTGGCGGTTGGCGTCGGCCACCACCTGCTCGAGAACCTCGGCCATCGCGGCCTTGCCGTAGAGCTTCTTGAGGTGCGGCAGCGGCACCTTGCCCTTGCGGAAGCCGTTGATGTTGACGCGGTCCTTCATCGTCGACAGGCGCTCGTTGACGCGGCTGTCGAGATCGGCGGCAGGAACCACGACCTTGAACTCGCGCTTCAGGCCTTCGTCGAGGGTTTGCGTCACCTGCATGGCGTCGGTCTCTTGTAAGAGTCTGTGCGGGGCGCCGCGCCTGAGAAGCGCGCGCCCGCGCAAAACGTGTCACGGGAAGCGGCGGGCTTGAGGTCCGGCTTGGTGCGGGCGGAGGGGCTCGAACCCCCACGGCTTGCGCCACGGGAACCTAAATCCCGCGTGTCTACCAGTTCCACCACGCCCGCGCCGGGCGCAACGCCCTCGCCGGAAACAACGGCGCGAAGCGCGCGCGGTCTATAGCATGACGATCACGGCGCGCACCAGAAAAGTGACGTCCGTCTTCGGGCCCCGAACCGGCGCTAGAGCCGGCGGAGCACCGCCGGCAGCGCCGCCGGGAGATCATCGGCGATCAGCCCGCGGCCCACGACCTTCGCGGCCTCGCCGTGCAGCCAATCCACCTTCGGGCCAAGAGGCCTCCCACGCCTCCTTCCGCAACTACCACCGGGCCGGATTCTCGGTGGCCTATGTGCGTCCCAACTACAGGC
>NZ_JBJKEX010000120.1:0-8075 GCF_045505405.1 Hansschlegelia beijingensis
CCTCGGGCACGGTCCGCAGGAATTCCAGCAGGCGCCGCACGGCGAAGCGCGCCCAGGCGATCTCGCTGCAAAACTCAAGGCGACCGGGCCGATGCTCGCCTCCGTCAACGCGCGCGCCGCGCTGCCGAACATGACGCTGGTCGCCAAATCGGCGCGCGACGAGGCCGCAGCCGCGGCGCGCGCCGAGAACATGGTGTCCGTCACGGCGGACGGGCCGCTCGCCCAGGCGCTGATGCGCGACGCGGGCGTCGCCCCGCAGGACGCCTCTCAGATCGCCGCTCGATTCGCCGGGCGCGACGGCTATGGGATCGCCAGCGTCTCGACCGGGCAGCGCCTGAGGGTGCTGATGGGACGCGCGGCCGCGCCGGGCCTCAGCCGGCTGCAGCCCGTGCGCGTCAGCCTGTTCGACGCGGACGGCGGGCATGTCGGCTCGGTAGCGCTGTCCGACATGGGCGATTACGTGCCGATCGCCGACCTCGGCGACCTTGGAGACGAGCCGTCGCTCGAGGAGGAGAGCGGCGACGAGCAGGAGAGCGCCCGCGGAGAAGGCGCCAAGAAGATGCGCCTCTACAACGGGCTCTACGAGGCTGCTCTTCGCAATGAGGTGCCGAAGCCGATCATCGACGAGATGGTGCGGATCGTCTCTTACGACGTGGACTTCAACCGGGCCGTCGGTCCCAACGACAGCTTCGAGGTGTTCTATTGCGACCCGAATGAGCCCGGCGGGGACGGCGAGGTCGCGCTCATGTCGCTGCGCGTGGGCGGCGAGGAGCGGCGCTTCTACCGGTTCGAGACCGATGATGACGGCTTCACCGACTATTATGACGAGAGCGGCAAGTCGGCGAAGAAGTTCCTGATGCGCAAGCCCATGAACGGCGGCGTGATGCGCTCCGGCTTCGGCTTCCGCCGCCATCCCGTGCTCGGCTATTCGAAGATGCACACCGGCGTGGACTGGTCCGCCCCGACAGGCACTCCGATCATGGCCTCCGGCAACGGCACGGTGGAGAAGGCCGGCTGGACCAGCGGCTACGGCCGCCAGGTGCGGCTGCAGCACGCAAACGGGTATGAGAGCACCTACAACCACATGTCCGGCATCGCGCGAGGCATCAAGCCCGGGGCGACCGTGAAGCAGGGGCAGGTGGTGGGCTATGTCGGCTCGACCGGCCTCTCGACCGGCGCGCACCTGCATTACGAGGTGCTGATCAACGGGCGCTTCGTGAACCCGATGACCATCAAGCTTCCCCGAGGGCGGGAGCTCGACGGCGAACTGCTCGCCAGTTTCGAGAAAGAGCGCGAACGGATCGATGGTCTGGTGGGTCGTGGGCCCGCCACGGCGGCCAGGGCGGCTTCCGGCAACAACGGCGGCTGACGAGAAAGGGCGGCGGAAGCCCGCCGCCCTTGTCCGTCAAGCTGGTCAGGCCGCCGCCGGCACGGCCCGCGGGCCGATCACGAGGCCCGATCCGGTGGCGGTCACCGGCACATGCTCGCCATCCCGCAGTTCGCCCGACAGAATCAGCTCGGCCAGCGGATCCTGCACGTATTTCTGGATGACGCGCTTCAGCGGACGCGCGCCATAGGCGGGGTCGTAGCCCTTGTCTGCGAGCCAGGCGCGGGCGGAATCGTCGAGCTCGAGCGTGATCTTCCGATCCTCGAGCAGCTTGCGCAGCCGCCCGAGCTGGATGTCCACGATCGCGCCCATCTGTTCGCGCTTCAGCCGGTGGAACAGGACGATGTCGTCGATCCGGTTGAGGAACTCCGGCCGGAAGTGCGCCCGCACGACCCCCATCACCTGATCCCGGACCGCGTCGGTGTCCTCGCCCTCCGGCTGGTTGACGAGGTACTCCGAACCGAGGTTCGAGGTCATCACCAGCAGGACGTTGCGGAAATCGACGGTGCGGCCCTGCCCGTCCGTGAGCCGGCCGTCGTCGAGCACCTGCAGCAGGACGTTGAACACGTCCGGGTGCGCCTTCTCGACCTCGTCGAACAGCACGACCTGATAGGGCCGGCGGCGGACCGCCTCCGTCAGCGCCCCACCCTCCTCATATCCGACATAGCCCGGAGGCGCGCCGATGAGGCGGCTGACGGCGTGCTTCTCCATGTATTCCGACATGTCGATGCGCACCATCGCGCTGTCGTCATCGAACAGGAAGGCGGCGAGCGCCTTGGTCAGCTCGGTCTTGCCGACGCCGGTCGGACCGAGGAACATGAACGAGCCGATCGGCCGGTTCGGATCCTGCAGACCGGCGCGCGCACGGCGGACCGCGGTCGACACCGCCTGCACCGCCTCGGCCTGGCCGACGACGCGCTTGGCGAGTTCGTCCTCCATGCGCAGCAGCTTGGCCCGCTCGCCCTCGAGCATCTTGTCCACCGGCACGCCCGTCCAGCGCGACACCACGGCCGCGATCGAATCGGGGGTGACGACCTCCTGGACCATGGAGCTCGCGGCGCCCGCCTCCTCCGTCTCCTTCAGCTCGCCCTCGAGCTTCGGGATGACGCCATAGGCGAGCTCGCCGGCGCGGCCGAGATTGCCCTGGCGCTGCGCCTGCTCGAGCTCGATGCGCGCCTGGTCGAGGCTCTCCTTGAGCTTCTGCGTGCGGCCGAGCTTGTCCTTCTCGTTCCGCCAGCGCGTCTCGAGAGCTCCGGCCTCCTCCTCGAGGTCAGCGAGCTCCATCTCGAGCTTCTGAAGCCGGTCCTTCGAGGCGTCGTCGGTCTCCTTCCTCAGCGCCTCGCGCTCGATCTTGAGCTGGATGATCCGACGGTCGAGCTCGTCGAGCTCCTCGGGCTTCGAATCGACCTGCATCCTGAGCCGCGCAGACGCCTCATCCACGAGGTCGATCGCCTTGTCCGGCAGGAACCGGTCCGTGATGTAGCGGTTCGACAGCGTCGCGGCGGCGACCAGGGCCGAATCGGCGATCCGCACGCCGTGGTGCAGTTCGTACTTCTCCTTGATGCCGCGCAGGATCGAGATCGTGTCCTCGACCGTCGGCTCCGAGACGAAGACCGGCTGGAACCGCCGCGCGAGCGCGGCGTCCTTCTCGACGTGCTTGCGATATTCCTCGAGCGTGGTCGCGCCGACGCAATGCAGCTCGCCGCGCGCGAGCGCCGGCTTCAGCAGGTTCGACGCGTCCATCGCGCCGTCCGCTTTGCCCGCTCCAACCAAGGTGTGCATCTCGTCGATGAACAGGATGATGCCGCCGGCCGCGGACTGCACCTCCGACAGCACGGCCTTCAGCCGCTCCTCGAACTCGCCGCGATACTTCGCGCCGGCGATCAGCGAACCCATGTCGAGCGCCAGAAGCCGCTTGTCGCGCAGCGATTCGGGCACGTCGCCATTGATGATCCGCAGCGCCAGCCCCTCGACGATCGCCGTCTTGCCGACGCCCGGCTCGCCGATCAGCACCGGATTGTTCTTGGTGCGCCGGGACAGAACCTGGATGGTGCGGCGGATCTCCTCGTCGCGGCCGATCACCGGATCGAGCTTGCCCTCGCGGGCCGACTCCGTGAGATCGCGCGCATATTTCTTAAGGGCGTCATAGGCGTTCTCGGCCGTGGCCGAGTCGGCGGTCCGGCCCTTGCGAAGCTCCTCGATGGCCTTGTTCAGCGACTGGGCGGTGACGCCCGCGGCGGCGAGCGCCTTGGCGGCCTCGGAGTCCTTCTCGAGCGCGAGCGCGGTCAGCAGCCGCTCGACGGTGACGAACTGGTCGCCAGCCTTCTTGGCGAGCTCCTCCGCGGAGGTGAACACGCGCGCCGTCGCGGGCGCGAGATAGAGATTGCCCGCGCCGGAGCCGCCCACCGTGGGAACCTTGCGCAGCGCGGCCTCCACGGCGGCGCGCGCATCCGCGGACCGTCCGCCGGAACGATCGATCAGGCCGGCCGCCATCCCCTCGGGATCGTCCAGGAGCACCTTGAGCACGTGCTCTGGCAGCAACTGCTGGTGGCCTGCGCTCGCAGCCGCCCCCTGCGCCGCCTGGAGGAACCCCCGCAGACGTTCGGTGTAGATGTCCGGATTCATACCCCATCTCCTCTCGAGCGCGCCGACAGCGCCGCTGCCCTAGGGCCTCCGCGGCCGGCGACCGATCACCGGTCGGCGCCCCACATCCGACGCCGCTCGCGCAGCGCCCGGAGCCCCCACTGGCGAGCTCCTTCAGCCGATATGGTGTTGCCAATCCGCCACGGAAGGGGATGCTAGTCCGACGGCAGCGCAAATCGTTGATCGCTATCAAGGGCCGAGATGAGTGACAGCACTGGCCGGGTCACGGCCATCAGACGCTTCCCGGTGAAAGGGCTTTCGCCCGAGGAGCTCCCGTCTGTCGCGGCGGAGGTCGGACGGCCGATCGCCGGAGACCGGCGCTTCGCGGTCGAGAACGGGCCGTCCGGCTTCGATCCGGCGAGACCCGCGAAGATTCCGAAGAGCCGGTTTCTCTGCCTCATGAGGAATGCGCGGCTCGCCGCCCTTTCGACTCGCTACGACGACGCCTCGGGCGTGTTGTCGATCGCGCGGGCGTCGGAAGAGGCGAGCTTCGATCTCGAATCTGAGGACGGCCGCGCGCGGCTCGAAGACTGGCTCACCGGCTTCATGGGAGAGGAAGCGCGTGGCCCCCTCAGGCTGCTGCCGGCTCCTGAGGGTCACACCTTCTCGGACACGGCGCTCGGCGTGCTCTCGATCATCAACCGGTCGAGCGTCGCCGCGGTCGGGGAGATGATGGGAGCGGCGGTCGACCCGCTGCGGTTTCGCGGCAACCTGGACATCGACGGGTTCGGCCCATGGCGGGAACTCGACTGGGTCGGGCGGACGCTTAAGATCGGCGAGGTCGAGCTGCGGGTCGTCAAGCGCACCGTGCGCTGCGCGGCGGTCGAGGTGGACCCTGCGACCGCCCGCCGGGATCTGGCGATCCCCGCAACGCTGCAGAAGCGCCTCGGCCATGCGGACTGCGGGATCTATGCCGAGGTCGTTTCGCCCGGGCGCCTCGAACTTGGCGCCCAAGTCGAACTCGTCTGAGCCGAAACGAAAAAAGCCGGAGCTGGGCCGCTCCGGCTTTCTCACGCTTTGCTGAAACCCGAGACTATTCCGAGGGCGCTTCCGACGCCGAAGGAGCGCTCTCGTCTCCGGCTCCCTCTTCGCCGGCGCCCGAGCCCCGGCCATAGCGGCCATAGCGGCGACGCCTGCCCCGCGACGACGGCGCGGGCGCCTCGTCGGAGGATGCTTCACCGTCGGCCGCGAACGCTTCGCCGGCTGCAGCCGCAGGCGCAGCGGCTTCGCTCACCACAGGCTCCCGCGTCGGCTGCTCGGCCGGAGCCTCGGCGGCTACTGCGGGCGCATCTCCGGTGATGAACGCCGGAAGTTCGCCAACGAAAGGCGGCTGGTCGTCCTGCCGTTCGGGCCGCGGGCCACGCTCGTTCCGATCGTTGCGCTCCGGACCGCGCTCCGCCCTGCTCTCGGGACGATCGTTGCGCTCGGAGCGAGCGTCGGGCCGGTCCCTCCGATCGTTACGATCGTTGCGGTCGAAGCGGCGCGGCTCGCCTTCCCGGTTGCCTTGCTGATGACCGTTGTTCGGCCGGTTCTGCTGAAACCGCTGGGAGTTGCCGCCGTTCTGCTGGCCGCCGTTCTGCGGCACGGCCTGCTGGCCGTTCGCCTGACCGGTCGGTTGGCCATTCTGCTGAGGGTAGCCCTCGCCTTCGCCGCCCTCTTCATCACCGTCGAACTCGGAGTAGTCGTCGGCGTCGGCGCGCACGAAGGTCTGATGCGGCTGATATTGCGCCTGCGCGGCCGCCAGGAGCCGATAATAGTGCTCGGCGTGCTGGAGATAGTTCTCCGCCGCCACCGGATCACCGGCGGAGAGCGCGTCGCGCGAAAGCTGGACGTACTTGTCCGCGATGGTGCCTGCAGTGCCGCGGATTTTGACGTCGGGCCCGTTCGACTCGTAGCTGCGCGTCAGCGGGTTCGGGCCCTTGCCGCCCCCACCGCCGCCGCCGCCGCCGCCGCCCCCACCGCCGCGGCCGCGTCCCCGCATCCGCTTCGACTGTCCTTGCCTCATGGGGTTCAAGATCAACACTCGTCTTGGCTTGTGATGGCCCATCGGGCCGGGACCGACCGTCCGCGTCGTCCGCCACATGCAGGTTGCGCCGAGACCCCGGCGCGTCCCCGAAGGAACACGTCGAGCCGTCAGCGGCACGGCCGACTGCAAAGGCGTTAAGCCTCGCCGAAGACCCCGGCATGATCGAAGCTGTGCGTCGATCTTTCAGTGCTCATCGAGGCCATCGGCCAAATCGACGAAGCGCCGAAACCATCCATCCGTCGCTCACTGTCGCACCAGAAGGCGCGATGGGCGTCGGATGATTCCGATCACAAGCATAGACGCCGCGCTGGCGTATTCCAAGGTTTTTTTGCCGCGAACCCCTTGGGCTCTACGGCCGGCCGAGAACCAGCGCGCGCGGAATGCCTGCGAGATCGTCCTCCACGCCGAGCGCGACGAAGCCGGCTTCCTGCGCGAGGCGAACCACGTCATCCCTCTGGCCGACGCCGAGCTCCATCGCCAGAACGCCGCCCGCCGTCAGAAGCCGCGGCGCGGTCCGCAGGATTTCCGTGTAGGCGGCCAGACCGTCCTCGCCGCCGTCCAGCGCCAGCAGCGGGTCGTGCGCGATGACCTCGGTCGCGAGCCCGGAGAGGTCGGGGCGGGGAATGTAGGGCGGATTCGACACGATCAGATCAAAGCGGCCCTCGAGAGCCGAGGCCCAGTCGCCGACAATGAACCGCGCACGATCCGGAAAACCGAGCGCCGCCGCATTCGCGCGGGCCGCCGCCGCAGCCCCTGGCGAGCGGTCGACGCCGACGCCGCGCGCGTCCGGCCGCTCGCTCAGGAGCGCGAGCAGAAGGCACCCGCTGCCTACGCCGAGATCCAGGATCTCGAGCGGCCCGGCGCGCTGCGCGACCGCCTTCAACGCGGCTGCCACCACGGTTTCAGTGTCTGGCCGAGGCGACAGCGTCTCAGGCGTCAGCCGGAACGTCATTCCCCAGAATTCGCGCTCGCCGAGGATCCGGTCGGTGGGCTCACCCGCGGCGCGGCGCGTCAGCATCGCCTCGAGCCTCGCCTGCTCGGATGGCCCGACGGGCTCATGTCCTCTCGCGAGCAGCGCGGCGAAGTCCATGCCGAAGGCCGCCCGGGCGAGAAGCCGAGCGTCGGGCTCGGGCTCGTCCACTCCGGCCTGACGCAGTTTCGCGGCCGCCTGGCGGACCGCCTCGCTCCTCGTCACGCCGCCTCGTTTTCCGTTGCGAGCAGCCTCGCCCTCTGCTCCGCAGCGAGGGCGTCGATGATCTCCCCCAGCGCCTCGCCTTCCATGACGGCGTCAAGCTTGTGAAGCGTGAGCCCGATGCGATGGTCGGTGACCCGTCCCTGCGGGAAATTGTAGGTGCGGATGCGCTCCGACCGGTCGCCGCTGCCGATCTGGCCGCGCCTAGCGTCCGCGCGCGCGCCATGCACCCGCTCGCGCTCGATGTCGAAGAGCTTGGTGCGCAACAATTCCAGCGCACGGGCGCGGTTGCGGTGCTGCGAGCGCTCGTCCTGCACGGCGACCGCGAGGCCTGTCGGCAGGTGCGTCACGCGCACCGCCGACTCGGTCTTGTTGACGTGCTGGCCGCCGGCTCCCGAGGCCCGGAACACGTCGAAGCGCAGCTCGGACTCATCGAGCGCGACGTCCACCTCCTCCGCCTCCGGCAGCACCGCCACGGTCGCGGCCGAGGTGTGGATCCGGCCGGAGCTCTCCGTCGCCGGCACGCGTTGGACACGATGGACGCCCGATTCGAACTTCATCCGTCCGAACACGCGGAGGCCGTCGATCTTGGCGACGATTTCCTTGAAGCCGCCCGCGGTCCCCTCGCTCGCGGTCAGCACCTCCACCCGCCAGCCCTGCGAATCCGCATAGCGCTGGTACATGCGGAAAAGATCGCCCGCGAACAGCGCCGCCTCGTCGCCGCCCGTGCCGGCGCGCACCTCAAGGATGACGCCGCGGGCGTCGGCGGCGTCCTTCGGGAGAAGCTCGATCTGCAGCGCGTCGACCGCCGCGTCCCTGCGGGCGCG
>NZ_JBJKEX010000121.1:0-7967 GCF_045505405.1 Hansschlegelia beijingensis
CTCAGGCGCCCGCGGCCGCCGACTGATCCTGAAGGATCGTCGGGCCGAAGGCGCGAATCTGTTCTCTCATGGCCGGTTCCTGATGCCGGGCGACCTCGAAGGCAGCCCCGCCTTGACCTTCGCGCCGCTCGCGCTGCCCGAAACCGGCGACGCGCCCTCGGGCTCGATGTGGGCGATGATGGAGCGGCGTTACGAGGCGTACCGCTCCCACGTCGTGCGGCCGTTCTTCCGCGACCACTTCGCGCGGCTGGATCGTCAGGTCGTGCTGGTCGACGCGCTCGCCGCGCTCAACGCCGGACCGGAGGCCGTCGCGGATCTGGAGACGGCGCTCACGGACGTGCTCTCGGCGTTTCGGCACGGCCACAATTCCTGGCTGTCGAGCCTGTTCCGGCCGCGCGTCGACAGGCTGCTGTTCGCCGCCACCAAGGCCGACCATCTGCACCACACCAGCCACGACCGGCTCGAGGCGATTCTCCGTCGGCTGGTGGGGCGGGCGATCGAGCGCGCCGAGTTCGGCGGCGCGGCGGTGGATGTGGTCGCTCTCGCGGCCGTCCGCGCGACCCGCGAGGCGAGCGCCCGACAGGGCCGCGACGAACTGCCGGTGATCATCGGCGTGCCCGAGAAGGGCGAACGCTCCGGCGACCAGATCTTCGACGGCCAAGAGGAGATCGCGGTGTTTCCCGGCGACCTCCCGGCCGACCCCGAGGTGGCGCTGCGCAGCGGCGGCTATCGCGGTCGCGCGCATGATGAAGCCGGAGGGGACCTGCGCTTCATCAAGTTCCGCCCGCCGCTGCTCCCGGTTTCGGAGCGTCCGCCGCACTTGCCGCACATCCGGCTCGACCGGACCCTGGAATTTCTCATCGGCGACGCCCTGAAGTGACCGAGCACCCGCGATGACCGACGCACCACGCAGGCCGGCGGCCTTCCGGCTCAATGATCCCGGCGTGACGCTCGCCGCGCCCGACGAGGAGACCTCGACGGCCCGTGGCGGCGTGGTGCTGACGCCGCAGCCGGACGCTTTCGAGACCACGCCAGAGCCCGCCGCGACAAAGGTGAAGCCGCGGCGCCGGGGGCTTTCGCTCGGCGGCCTGTTCTGGGGCGCGCTCGGCGGTCTCGGGAGCCTGGCGCTCGGCCTATGGGCGACGCGGGTGGTCGAGGACCTGTTCGCGCGGTCCGACTGGCTGGGCTGGCTCGCGCTCGCCCTTGCGGCCGCCGCAGGCCTGGCGGCGCTCGCCATCGTGCTGCGCGAGATCACCGCGCTGCTGCGGCTCAACAAGATCGAGGATCTCAGGGCCGCGGCCGAGGAGGCCCACAGGACCGACGACGACGCCAAGGCCCGCAAGGTCGTGGCGGAGGTCGTGGCGCTCTACGCCAACCGCCTGGAGACGGCGAGGGCGCGCGCGGCGGTCGCGGCGCACGCGAACGAGATCATCGACGGCTCGGATCGTCTGCGGATCGTCGAGCGCGAGCTGATCGAGGCGCTCGACCGGGAGGCCACCCGGGCGATCGCGTCAGCGGCCAAACGGGTGTCGGTGGTCACGGCGGTTTCGCCGCGCGCGCTGGTCGATCTGGTGGTCGTGCTCGTCGAGACGATGCGGCTGATCCGGCAGGTCGGCGCGGTCTATGGCGGACGACCCGGAATGCTCGGCTTCCTGAAGCTGGCGCGGCACGTCGGCGCGCATCTCGCGGTCACCGGCGGCATGGGGGTCGGCGACGGGCTTCTCGAGCAGATGCTCGGCCACGGCCTTGCGGCGAAGCTGTCGGCGCGGCTGGGCGAGGGGGTGCTGAACGGGCTGCTGACCGCGCGCGTGGGGCTCGCCGCCATGGCGGTCTGCCGACCGCTTCCCTTCGTCGAGCGGCGGCCGCCGACGGTCCGAGAAGTCGCCGGAAACCTGTTCGAGAGCCGCCAGCCCTGAGATGAAGAAAAAGCCGCCGGCGCGAGGACTGCAATTCGCGCCGGCGGTTCACAGAAGTCAGGTGCGGCCGTCGCTCAGGCGACGGCTTCGCGGCTGCGGATGGGATCCGGGCATCCGTCTGGAGACCCGGACGAATCCTCCGCGCAGCGATTGCGTATCGCGTTTTTGATCCGCGCGCATGACGTTCTTTGGCGCCGGCGGGGGGCGCGCTCTTCGGACGCGGGCAGGCTACGCCACAGGGCCGATCTGGCCCCGGTGGCGGAGCGCGTGATCGGCCAGGACGCACGCCATCATGGCCACGCCGACCGGCACGGCGCGGATGCCCACGCAAGGGTCGTGGCGGCCCTTCGTCGAGACGTCGACTTCGGCCCCGCTGCGATCGATCGAACGCCGCGGGGTCAGGATCGAGGATGTCGGCTTGACCGCGAAACGGGCGACGATCGGCTGCCCGGTGGAGATTCCGCCGAGCACGCCGCCGGCGTTGTTGGACAGGAAGACCGGGCGGCCGTCCTGGCCGAGCCGCATCTCGTCCGCGTTCTGCTCGCCCGTGAGTCGGGAAGCCGCCATGCCGGCGCCGATCTCGACGCCCTTCACGGCGTTGATGCTCATCAGGGCGGCGGCGAGGTCGGCGTCGAGCTTGCCGTAGATCGGCGCGCCGAGTCCCGCGGGCGCGCCCTCGGCCACGATCTCGATCGTCGCTCCCACGGACGACCCGGACTTCCGGATTCCGTCGAGATACGCCTCCATCTCCCTGGCGGCGACAGGGTCTGGGCAGAAGAACGGGTTCGAATCCACCGCTGACCAGTCCCACCGCGACCGGTCGATCTCGATCTCGCCCATCGCGACCAGCGCCCCCCGGATGGTGACCTCGGGAATGACGAGCCGCGCGATCGCGCCGGCCGCGACGCGGCTCGCGGTCTCGCGCGCCGAGGATCGCCCGCCGCCACGATGGTCCCGCACGCCGTATTTCGCCTCATAGGCGTAGTCGGCGTGACCGGGCCGGTAGCTCTGGGCGATGTTGGAATAGTCCTTCGAACGCTGGTCGACGTTCCGGATCAGCAGGGCGATCGGCGTCCCGGTGGTGGTCAGACGACCCGCCTGCTCCTCGATCACGCCGGAGAGAATCTCGACCTCGTCCGGCTCCTTGCGCTGCGTGGTGAAGCGCGACTGCCCCGGCCGACGCCGGTCGAGCGCGGCCTGCACGTCGTCGCGGCTGAAGGTCAGGCGCGGCGGGCAACCGTCGACCACGGCGCCGATCGCCGGGCCGTGGCTCTCGCCGAAGGTCGTGACGCGGAACAGGTGGCCAAAGCTGTTGTGAGACATGCCGGAGCCTATGCCACGCGCGCGCCTTTCCGAAAAGCCGCGCTTTCCGCGGGGTTTCCGATTGCGTAGGAACTAGGGGCTAACGTTAACGCTCCCGCTCGCGAGTCTCAGGTCCACGCATGTCGACGCCACTCGAAAGCATCGCCGCAGGCGAGACGCCTTATGTGTTCTTCGATCTGGAGACCACCGGCCTGACGCCCAAGCGGGACCGCATCATCGAGATCGCGGCCCTGCGGTTCGACCGCGCGAGCGGACAGGTCGAGGCGTTCCAGACCCTCGTCAAGCCCGACCGGCCGATCCCCGCCTTCGTGCGCGCCATGACGGGTCTCGACGACGCCGCCTTCGCCGAAGCGCTCGAGCCCAAGGACGCCCTCGACAAGTTCTTCGCCTTCGTCGGCGACGATCCGCTGGTCGCCTACAACATCGGCTTCGACAACGCCTTCCTGGTGGCCGAGGCGGAGCGGGTCGGCCTGGCGCCGCCGCCGACCACGGTCTGCGCCATGCGGTTCGCGCAGTCGCTGGTCAAGGACGTGCCGAACCATCGGCTGGAAACCGTGGCGAAGGCGCTCGACTGCCCGAGGCCGCGCGCGCGGCGGGCGATGGAGGATTGCCTCACAGGGCTGATCGTCTTCGAGAAGACGCTCGCGCTCGCAGGCGCCTGACGGGCATCACTCGGCAGTCCCGGTCCTGGCCGCCGCGACAGGCTGGCCGCAGGTCGCGTCCAGCCGGGTCCCCAGCCACGCCAGCGCGGGCCTCAGTTCGCGCCTCCAGAGCGTCCAGTCGTGCCGGCCGCCGACCACCCGCAGCGTGCTGTCCACGCCCCTGCGCAACAGAGCGAGGTGCAGTTCCGTGGCGCCCTGGACGATGCCGCTCGGATCGTGGTCGCCTGCGTCCAAGTAGACCGCGGGCTTCGGCCTCAGCCCCACGCCGAGCAGTGGCACGCGCGGGAACAGGTTCATGGCGTTGAAGCGGGACGCCCGGAACGGCTCGCCGAACGCCCCGTCATAGAGCCGCTCCGCCCGCTTCAGGCGCGCCTTCATTTGCGGCTCAATGGGCGGAGAGATGCTGCCCGAAAGGCTGATCGCCGCCGCGTACGCGGTCGGATGGTCGAAGGCGAACAGCAGGGCGCCGTAGCCGCCGGTCGAAAGTCCCGCGACCGCGCGGCCCTGCCGGCAGTCCGCGGTGGGCAGCCTCGCGTCGATCGCGTCCACCAGGTCGCGGGTGAGGGCGGTCTCCATCGCGCCCGCGCCGCCCGGGTCGCGGTTGTTGACGTACCAGCTGTCGCCGGCGAACGGCATCACGACGACGGTCGGCGGCAACGCGCCCGAGGCGATCGCCTTGTCCATGGTGGAGGCGAGCCCGCCCGCGTCGAGCCAGTCGGCTTCTCCGGGGTCGCCGCCGTGGAGCAGGTAAAGCACCGGCCACCGGGCTCCGGGCGGAGGCGCTTTGGCCGGAAGATAGAGGTTGTAGTGAATGGGCCGTCCGAGGGACCGGCTCGGGGCCGTGAGGCCGCGCTGCACGAGCCCCGTCGCGTGCGCGGGAACGGCCGCCACGCCGGCGGCGAGAATGACGGCCGAGAGGAGACGTGGCCACATGGGGCGCTCGTGGGCCCGTTCATCACGACCCGCCGGCGCGTCACGCCGCAGGCCTCCTGAAGCTCTACGTTTGCGCTGCGGCGAACGTCACGCGCGAAAACGTCACGGGGTCGGCCGCGTCGCTTCTCGTCCGGGGCTCTGGACCTGGCTGTCGGCGGGCTCGCAGGACGTCCTGAGCTTCGGCCCCAGCCAGCGCAGGGCGTCAGCGAGATGGGCGCGCCACGTCGGCCAGTCGTGGGCCCCGGGCCCGATCCGCAGCGAACTGTCCAAGCCCGCCCTCAACAGCTCGGCGTGGAACCTGGCCGTGGACTGGATCAGCCCGCTGCGGTCCCGGTCGCCGGCCGCGAGCAGGATCGCAGGCGCAGGCTCCTCGCCGGCCGGCCACTGTCGCACGCGGGTGAACAGGTTCCACGCGTTGAAGCGGCCTCGATCGAGCGGACGCCCGAAAGCGCCATCGTAGAAGGCGTCGGCCCGTTTCAGGCGCTGAACGTCGCGCGCGTCGATCGGCGGCGCGATGGCGCCCGAAAAGCTGGCGGCGGCGACGAACGCGTCGGGCCGCTCCAGGCCGTAGAGCAGGGCGCCGTAGCCTCCCATCGACACGCCCGCGATCGCGCGTCCCTCGCGGCACGCGGCCGTCGGATAGCGGGCGTCGATCGCCGGCGCGAGGTCCTGCAGGATCGCCGTCCGCATCATGCCCTGGCCGCCGGGATCGGGATTGTCGACGTACCAGCTGAAAGGCGTGACCGGGATCACCACGAGGGTGGGCGGGATGAGGCCTTCCGCGACGGCCTGGTCGATGACCTCGTAGACGAAGCCCTGGTCGAGCCAGTCGGCCTCGGCGGGCCTGCCTTCGAGCAGATAGAGCGTCGGCCAGCGTCGCCCCGCGGCGGGTACGGCGGCGGGCCGGTAGACGTTGTAGACGAGCGGCCTCCCGAGGGCGGGGCTCTCCGTCGTCTGGCCCCGTTCGACCACGCCTGCCCACTGCGCCTGCGCATGCGCCGCGGGCAGAATCGCGAGCCCCGCGAGCAGGATCCGGCGGATCAGGCTCCGGGAGCCGGGGCACCCGCCGCCTGAGCTCATCACGCCGTCGCGGCGGGGCTAGCCTCGGCCAGTCTGCGCTCGACCATAGGGAGCCTGTCCCATCCCCAGAACGGCTCGCCATCGAGGATGATCCACGGCGCGCCGAACACGCCGCGCTCGACGGCCTCTTCGCCCGCGGCGCGCGCCTTGGCCTTCAGCTCGGGGCTCGCGACGGCGGCGATGAAGGCGGACCGGTCGGCGCCGAGCGGCCGCGCGATCTCGGCGACCGCCGTGGCGTCGTCGATCGCCAATCCCTCGGAGAAGTAGGCCCGGAAGACATCCTTGGCGAAACGAACCGCGAGGGCAGGGTCCTGCGCGTCCAGCCAGTGAAAGCCGCGCAGCGCCGGCATTCCGGCGTGAGGGTGGCCATCGGGCATCGTGAAGCTCAGCCCCTTCAGTCGTGCGATGCGGGCCCAGTCGAGCGCCACGTACTCCGCCTTGAGCGGGGTGCGGGTGAGGGGCTTCGCCTCCGTCACCTTGAATGACGAGCCGAGGCTGAAGGCCTTCCACCGCACGCTGCGGCCGTGGCGCGCGGCGAGATCGTCGATCTCGGTGGAGGCGAAATAGGAATAGCCCGATCCGAAGTCGAAGAAGAACTCAATCGGCTCGGCCATGCGCTCGCTCTCATCTTGTCTGGCGCCGCAGGCCTCGAACAGCGAAGTCCGGATCGGTCCGGCGGCGCATCCGCACAATAGGCGGGCTTCGGAGATCGAGCCAGCCAGGCCACAGCGTCGTTACCGCTCCCCCGGCGGCCGCCGATCGCGCAGGCGGGCGCGGGAGGAACCTCAGTCTGGTGCGGACGGCGGGACTCGAACCCGCACGCCTTGCGGCGCAAGATTTTAAGTCTCGTGCGTCTACCGGTTTCGCCACGTCCGCGCCGCACCGGCATAACGCACCAACCGCGATCGGCGCCAGCGGAGGTTCAGCTCCGGCGAAGTCCCGAAAGCATCTCCGCCACCGCGGCCTTGGCCGCCGCGAGGGCCGCCGGATCGCGCGAGCGGATCACCAGGTTCGTGTTGAACCTGTTTCCCTCGATGAAGGGGTAGCTGCCGATCGAGACCTCCGGATGCGCGCGCTGGACGGCGGCGAGCGGCGTCGCGATGTCGCCCTCCTTGGCGTCCGCCCGGATGGTCTCGCTGAGGATCGGCTCTCCGGTCTTCAGCGTCGGCGCCACCTGGTCGAGCATGGCGCGCATGATCGCCGGCACGCCCGCCATCACGATCACGTTCTCCAGCCGGAAGCCGGGCGCCTTGGAGATCGGGTTCGCGATGAGCTCCGCCCCGAAGGGGATGCGGGCCATCCGGAGCCGCCCCTCGTTGAGATCGGCAGGGTCGGAGAAGCGCTCCCGCAGCATCGCGACCGCCCGCGGATCGTGGTCGATGCCGACGCCGAAGGCGGCCGCGATGGCGTCCGCCGTGATGTCGTCATGCGTCGGCCCGATGCCGCCGGTCGTGAACACATAGGTCACGCGCGCGCGGAGCGCGTTGACTGCCTCGACGATCGCCGGCTGCTCGTCCGGGACGACGCGGATCTCGCGCAGATCGACGCCGAGGCCGGTGAGCGTCTCGGCGATGTGGCCGCTGTTGGTGTCCCGGGTCCTGCCCGAGAGCACCTCGTCGCCAATGACCACGATGGCTGCGGTGACGGTGTCGGTCTCGGTCAGCATCGGCGCGTCTCGGAATGGGGCGGCGAGGCTAACGGACGCCGTGAACGGCGCAAGTCAGGCGAGGCCTTGGATGGAATCGCGGACATGAAAAAGGCGCGGACGATGAGCGTCCGCGCCTGTATTTCCAGACGGTCTGATCAGCTGCGATCGGCCGATCGACGCCCCTCGGGCCGGCCGCCGCGCGGCCGCTGGCCAGCCGGTCGGCCTGGCTTCTGCATGAACGGCATGCCGGACATCTCGCCGTCGCTCCGGCTGCCGTCGGCCCGGCGCCCGTCGGGACGGTGTCGGCCCTGGGTGTCTCCTTCGAGACGTTGATGCCCGAGAGTCTGGAAAGAGACACGCGATCATCGAACGTGCCATCGGGCGCGATCGATATCCTATGACCGA
>NZ_JBJKEX010000122.1:0-7907 GCF_045505405.1 Hansschlegelia beijingensis
CAACAGAGCGCGGGGCGCGGCGACGGCGCGCCCCGCGCTCTGTTGAGCTGGACCGATGTACAAGCTGACGCGAGCCTCGCCCCCGGGCGCCGCGCGAGCGGCGCGTGCACGCCAAGCCAAGGCCGAAAGTGTAAGATTGGCTCGGGCGAGGAGTCGAGTCGAATGCAACCTCTAGGTGTTTCCGCGTACCTTCTGAGAAGCGTGTCGGCCGCGGTCGTCCTGGCTTGCCTGTTCGTCTCGCCCGGCCGCGCAGAGGCGCCTGCGCCCGCCGGAACCGCTCAACCGGCCGTCGTCATTCCGCGCTTCTCCGACCCGAACGCGCGGATCGAAGGCCCGAACCTGCCGGCCGGCCGGGTGGTGCGGTGGGCGACGGGCGACGATTACGCGCCGTTCCACTACATCGACGCCGACGGCCAGCCCGCGGGCTTCGCGGTCGATCTCGCGCGCGCGGTCTGCAGCGAGCTCAAGATCGCCTGCACCCTTCAGGCCTGGCGGTGGGACGCGCTGCTCGACACGATCGACAAGCGTCAGGCGGACGTCATCCTGGCGATGGTCCGGCCGACGCCGGAGGTCCGATCGCGCTTCGCCATGTCGGCCCGCGTGCATCAGACGCCGGCGCGCTTCGTGGCGCGAAGCGACAAGGCCCCCCCGGAGGCGACGCCCGAGGCGCTCGCCGGCCGCACCGTCGCGGTCGTGACGGGCTCGGCGCACGAGGCCTTTCTCAAGACCTTCTTCCCGAAGGCCCAGCTCAAGACCTTCGAGAAGGCGGACGCCGCGCGGGCGGCGGTCCGGGACGGCGAGGCCGACGTGGCGTTCGGCGACGCGGTCGCGCTCGCGTTCTGGCTGAACGGCACCTCGTCCAACGGCTGCTGCCGCTTCGTCGGAGGGCCCTATGTGGACGCGCGCTATTTCGGCGAGGGGGTGGGGGTTCTGCTCAAGCCCGGAGACGAGAAGCTGCGGCAGGCGATCGACTACGCGCTGCAGCGCCTGGACGAGTCCGGCGCCTATGCGGAGATCTATCTGAAGCACTTCCCCATCGGGATCTGGTGACCCCGCGTCATTGACGCGTGCGGGAAGCCGTTCTTAACGTGCGCCCCCTTTCGACCGGACCACGCATGCAAATGACCATCGCCGATCCTGCAGCTCTCGCCGAACTCGCCCGCACCTCGAACGCCTGGCCGTTCGAGGAAGCGAAAAAGCTCGTCGAGCGGCTGAAGAAGCGGCCGAAGGACGGTCCGGTGCTGTTCGAGACCGGCTATGGCCCGTCCGGGCTGCCGCATATCGGCACCTTCGGCGAGGTCGCCCGCACCACGATGGTGCGGCACGCCTTCCGGGCGCTGACCGAAGACAAGATCCCGACGCGGCTGCTGTGCTTCTCGGACGACATGGACGGGCTGCGCAAGGTTCCGGACAACGTCCCGAACCAGGAGTTGCTGCGCGCCAATCTGGGCAAGCCGCTGACCGAGGTGCCGGATCCGTTCGGCAGCCCCGAGGGCTCCTTCGGCGCCGCCAACAACGCGCGGCTGCGGGCGTTCCTCGATCAGTTCGGCTTCGAGTACGAGTTCGCTTCCTCGACCGAATACTACCGCTCGGGCCGGTTCGACGAGACGCTGCTGCTGATGCTGGAGCGCTTCGAGCGGGTCATGGAGATCATGCTGCCCTCGCTGCGCGAGGAGCGGTCGGCGACCTATTCGCCCTTCCTGCCGATCCATCCCAAGACGCGCGTGGTCATGCAGGTGCCGATCGAGGAGCGGAACGTCTCCGCCGGCACGATCGTGTGGCGCGATCCCGAGACCGGCGAGCGGTTCGAGAGCCCGGTGACGGGCGGCCATGTGAAGCTGCAGTGGAAGCCCGACTGGGCGATGCGCTGGACCGCGCTCGAGGTCGATTACGAGATGTCCGGCAAGGACCTCATCGACTCCGTGAAGCTCGCCAACCAGATCTGCCGCGCGCTCGACGGAACGCCGCCGGAGGGCTTCAACTACGAGCTGTTCCTCGACGAGAAGGGGCAGAAGATCTCGAAGTCCAAGGGCAACGGGCTGACGATCGACGAGTGGCTCACCTATGCGAGCCCGGAGAGCCTGTCGCTCTATATGTTCCAGAAGCCGCGCGAGGCGAAGAAGCTGCACTTCGACGTCATTCCGCGCGCGGTCGACGAGTATTTCCAGTTCCTCGGCGGCTTCCCGCGGCAGGAGCCGAAGCAGCAGCTCGGCAACCCGGTCTGGCACATCCATGGCGGCCGCCCGCCGGTGATCGACATGCCGGTGACCTTCGCCCTGCTGCTCAACCTGGTCTCGGCCTCCAACGCCGAGAACCGGTCCGTGCTGTGGGGCTTCATCGGCCGCTACGCGCCGGGCGTCAGCCCCGAGACCCATCCGAAGCTCGACGAACTCGTCGGCTACGCGCTGCGCTACTACGAAGACCACGTGAAGCCGACCAAGCGCTTCTCGGCGCCGGACGAAGTGGAGCGCGAGGCGCTCGAGCGGCTGTCCGACGCGCTCGGCCAGCTCGACGCCGACCCGACCCCCGAGCAGGTCCAGGAGGCGCTCTACGACGTCGGCCGGGCGGTGCCGCGCTACCAGGACTTCAAGGCCAAGGGCGCCACGCCCGAGCGGCCCGGCGTGTCGCAGGAATGGTTCTCGGCGCTGTACCGGATCCTGATCGGGCAGGAGAAGGGGCCGCGCTTCGGCTCCTTCGCGGCGCTCTACGGCGTCGAGGAGACCCGCGCCCTGATCCGCCGCGCGCTCGACGGCGAGCTGGCGCGCTCGGCGACGCCCGCCGAGGAGCCGGTCACATGATCTTCCGACGCGACGGGGAGGCAGGACGCATGCGCTATGGATCGGCCGGCCTCACCCGCGTGTTCGGCGGTTCGCCGATCGGCGTCCTGGCCCGGCTCGCGCTGCTCTGCGTGATCGTAGGGCTGGTGCTCGACCAGCTCGACCTCGACGCCTTCGAGATCTTCCGCTGGGCGAGCCATCTGGTCAGGGACGCGATCGCCAACAGCGCGGACCTGCTGCGCCTGATCGGGCGCTATTTCCTGATCGGCGCGGTGGTGGTCGTGCCGATCTGGATCCTGCTGCGGGTCTTCCGCATCGGCTCCGGCCGCTAGGCGCTCAGCCGCCTGGCCCCGCCGCGGCGACCGCCGCGGCGTCGGTGGCGTCCGCGCCGAGGCCGTAGACCGTCTCGGTCGGGAACGCGACGAGCCCGCCCTGCGCGATCAGCCGTCCGGCTTCGTCGCTCTGGTCCGCTCGCAGGCGGCGCGTAGGCCGAAAGCCGGTCTCCACGACGGCGGCTTTTGCTTTATCCGACACGGGCAAGTCCTAACCTTGCGGCTGCGCCCGGGCATTGACCGGGCCCGGCCGCCGTCGTCAAGCGCCTGAGGTCCGTCGATGAGCTATCGCGCCCCGATCGCCGACATGCTGTTCACGCTTGAGCACGCCGGCGGCCTCGCCGCCGCGCGCACGGAAGGCCTCTACGCCGAGCTGGATCAGGAGACAGTCGCGGCGATCGTCGGCGAGGCCGGGGACTTCGCGACCGAGGTGATCGCGCCGTTGAACCGCATCGGCGACCGGGAGGGGTGCCGGCTCGCGGACGGGCGGGTGACCACGCCTGCAGGCTGGCCGGATGTCTACCGCCGCTGGGCGGCGGCCGGCTGGAACGGGATCTCGGCGGAGGAGGAGCATGGCGGGCAGGGGTTGCCCACGGCCCTTTGGGCGCTGACGAGCGAGCTCTGGGCGCAGGGCTCCATGGCGTTCGGCCTGTGCCCGCTGCTCACCCATGGCGCGATCGAATGCCTTGAGCGGCACGCCTCGCCCGAGATCAGGGAGCGGTATCTGCCGCGGCTCGTCAGCGGCGAATGGACTGCGACAATGAACCTGACCGAGCCGCAGGCGGGCTCCGACCTGGCGCTTCTGCGCGCGCGGGCGGAGCGGGCCGGCGACGGCTCCTACCGGATCAGCGGCCAGAAGATCTTCATCACCTATGGCGAGCACGACATGGCGGAGAACATCCTCCACCTCGTGCTGGCGCGGCTGCCGGACGCTCCCGAGGGCACGCGCGGCATCTCCCTGTTCCTCGTGCCGAAGCGTCACGTCGGGCCCGACGGCGCGCTGGGGGATCACAACGACGTGGTCTGCGCAGGGATCGAGGAGAAGCTCGGCATCCACGGCAGCCCGACCTGCACGATGGCGTTCGGCGAACGGGGCGGGGCGGTCGGCTATTTGGTCGGCGAGGAGAACCGCGGCCTCGCCTGCATGTTCACGATGATGAACAACGCCCGCCTCGCCGTCGGCCTGCAGGGCGTGGCGGTCGCGGAGCGGGCGACGCAGGCCGCCATCGCCTATGCGCATGAGCGGCGGCAGGGCAGGGCCGACGGCGAGGCGCTCAGCGCCATCGTGGCGCATCCCGACGTGCGGCGCATGCTGCTCACCATGAAGGCGCTCACTGCCGCCGCGCGAGGGATCTGCTACCGGGCCGCGGTCGAGATCGACCGGTCCCGCTACGCCGCGGACGAGGCGGAGCGGCGGGCCGCGCATGAACGCGCGAGCCTGCTGATCCCGATCGCCAAGGCGTTCGGCACGGAGGTCGGCTGCACGGTCGCCTCGCTCGGCGTCCAGGTCCATGGCGGCATGGGCTATGTGGAGGAGACAGGCGCCGCCCAGCATCTGCGCGATGCGCGCATCGCGCCGATCTACGAGGGCACCAACGGCATCCAGGCGATCGATCTCGTCACCCGCAAGCTGCCGCAGTCGGACGGGGCGACGGTGCGGGAGCTGATCGGCGAGTTCGCGGCTCTGGCGGCGCGGCTCAACGAGGCGGGCTCCCCGGCTCTGGGCGGGACCGGCGCGCGGCTCGCGGAGGCGGTCGAGGCGCTGTCGAGGGCGACCGCGTGGTTCTCGGCGCCCGAGCGCGATCCCGCAGAGGCGCTCGCGGGCGCGGGCCACAACGATCCCGATGCGCCGAGGCGAGCCGCCGTCGCGCGGTTTTTCGCCGAGAACGTGGCGGTCGAGGCGGACGGGCTTGCTCGCGCCGTCATGGAAGGCGGAGCTTCGCTGGCCGGAGACGGCGCGGACGCGGCGCTCGCTTTCTAAAAACGCTCGACAGCGGCGAGCAGGCGCCCCACCTCTGCAGAAAAGTCTGGCACACCAGACCGGAGGGGACGTTCGTGAGCACGCTTTACGTCAGCCATGAGGCCTTCGCGGGCCACCTCGTCCCCCAGGGGCATCCGGAACGGCCGGAACGTATGCGCGCGGTTGAGCAGGCCTTGGAGGCCGAGCCGTTCCAGTCGCTGGTTCGCATCACTGCGCCGCTGGCGGAAGCGTCCGTGGCGGCGCTCGCCCATCCCGAGCACTTCGTGGCCGAACTCGATGAGATGCGGCCGCGCGAGGGCATGGTGATGGTCGACGGCGACACCGTGATGAGCGGCGGCACCTGGGAGGCGCTGCTGCGTTCGCTCGGCGCGGTGGTGCACGCCACCGACGAGATCATGGCCGGCCGCGCGCGCAACGCCTTCTGCGGCGTGAGGCCGCCCGGCCACCACGCCGAAGCCGTGCGGGCGATGGGGTTCTGCTTCTTCAACAACGCCGTGGTCGCCGCCCGCCATGCGCAGCGCACATACGGGGCCGAACGTGTGGCGATCGTCGACTTCGACGTCCACCACGGCAACGGCACGCAGGCGCTTGTGTGGGACGACCCCTCCCTGTTCTACGCCTCGACCCACCAGATGCCGCTGTTTCCGGGCACCGGCGCGCGCTCCGAGACGGGTTGCGGCAACGTCGTCAACGCTCCGATGCGCGCGGGCGACGGCGAGGCCAAGTTCCGCGAGGCGTTCAAAGACGCCATCATCCCGGCGCTCAAGACCTTCTGGCCGGACCTGCTGGTGATCTCGGCCGGCTTCGACGCTCACGCCCGCGATCCGCTCGGCAGCCTGACGCTGCAGGCGGCGGACTTCGGCTGGATGACGCGCATGCTGCTCGATGTCGCGAACGAGACCGCCGGAGACCGCGTCGTCTCCGTGCTGGAGGGCGGCTACGACCTGCGCGGCCTGGGCGACTCGACGGCCGCGCATGTGCGCGCCTTGATGGGCGGCTGAGCCGGGCCTACAAGGCGGCCTCGTTCGAAAGAGGGTGTCGCCCGTGCCGGAAATCCCAGACGACGTCGCCTCGCTGTCCTTCGAGGCGGCGCTCGCCGAGCTCGAGAAGATCGTCGGCAGGCTCGAACAGGGGCAGGTGCCGCTTGAGGAATCGATCGAGATCTACCGCCGCGGCGAGGCCCTGAAGGCGCGCTGCGACGAGTTGCTGAGGCGGGCCGAAGCGCGCGTCGAGACGATCACGGTCGGGGCGGACGGCGTTCCGACGGGCCTGCGGCCTCTGGACCCCGAGTGACGCGAGCGTCATCCGGGTCCTGATATGGTCCCCGCGCGAGCGCTCCTGACCCGCTCTGCCCATTCTTGATCCGGGATGGCCGGCCATGATGATCGTCTATGCCGCGCGCGACGGATCGCTCGAGCGGGTCGAGGTGAAGGACGGCAGGCTGCCCGACGACCTCGTGTGGATCGACATGGTCGCGCCCACGCCCGACGAGGAGCGGATGGTCGAGGCGCAGATCGGCGCCAGCGTCCCGACCCGCGACGAGATGGTCGAGATCGAGCCGTCGAGCCGGCTCTATGTCGAAGGCGGCGGCCGGTACATGACGGCCTCGCTGCTCTGCCAGGTCGACAGCCCCATGCCGAGGCTGAGCGCGGTCACCTTCATCCTGACCAGGCGCGCGCTCGTCACGGTGCGCTACGAAGACCCCAGGGCGTTCGCGGTGTTCGCCGCCCGCGCCTGCAAGAACGCTCCGTCCATGCGGACCCCCGAGGCGGTCCTGATGGGGCTGTTCGACGCCGTCGTCGACCGGCTCGCCGACATCCTCGAGCATGTCGGCGCCGATGTTGAGGAGCTCTCGCAGATCATCTTCCAGCGCGCCGGCTCGCAGGCCTATCGCAAGCCCTATCAGGAGCTTCTGAAGGCCATCGGCCGCAAGGGCGACGTGACCTCGAAGGCCCGCGAGAGCCTCGTCACGCTGCAGCGCGCCTTCCTCTACCTTGCGGCCGAGATCGACGGGGTGAAGCCCGCCAAGGAGGTCAAGGCGCAGCTGCGCGCGATGCAGCGCGACGCCGCCTCGCTGACCGAGCATGCGAGCTTCCTGAACGACAAGATCACCTTCGTGCTGGACGCCATGCTCGGCATGGTGGGCCTCGCCCAGAACGACATCGTCAAGCTGTTCTCGGTCATGGCCGTCGTCTTCCTGCCGCCGACGCTGGTGGCGTCGATCTACGGCATGAACTTCGAGCACATGCCCGAGCTCAAATGGACGTTCGGCTATCCTTACGCGCTGGGCCTCATGATCCTGAGCGCGGTGGTTCCGTACCTGATCTTCAAGTGGCGGCGCTGGCTCTAGGCGCTTACGCTTTATTATCGGCCACTGGGCTAGCATCGCCAGGCGTAATTCCGCTTCGCGGTGCCCGATGCCCAGCATGCAGAATGTCATCGCGACCGGCCACGGCCCGACGTCCTATCTTTTGCTGGCGGTCGGCTGCCTGATCGGCCCGTTCCTGCTCAGCCTCGCGCTCGGCCGCGCCGAGGCCGCGGAGCGCGCCGAACTGAAGACCACGTGGGTCGCCCTTGGGGCGGCGGTCGCGGCCGTGACCGTGTGGGGCGCCCATATCGCGACGGTCGCGTTGATCGATCCTGCGCTCGGCGCCGGCTATGATCTGCGGATGATCGCGGCCGGCTTCGTCATCGCGGCCGTGATGGGCGGACTGGGCGTGTTCCTGCTCGCGCCTCAAGTCGAGCGCGGGGTCGCCCTGCTGGCGGCGGGCGCCGGCGCGATCCTCGGAGCGAGCGCGGCGGCGACGCACTATGTCG
>NZ_JBJKEX010000123.1:0-7872 GCF_045505405.1 Hansschlegelia beijingensis
CGACCGGCATCGTCGACTGGCGACGCGACTGGTGCGTCGCCTAGAAACAACAGATAAGGCTTCGTGATCTCCACCAAGGTCTCCGAAGGGGCGGCCGCGCCGAACAAGGACAGCGTGAAGGCGGCGATCGTCACCAGAGCGATGGTCGGAAGCTTCTTGGGGAAGTAGGGGCCCGTGGCCACGGCGCCGCGGGAGACGACGCGCGCGTCGGCGAGCAGCGCCTCGGGGTTCTCGCGAGCGGTGGTTTCCCTGTATCGGGCCAGAAGTTGCTCGAGCAGATCCCGCTGGGAGCGCGCGTCGCGCTCGAGCGCGCGGAGCTGAACGTCTTCGTTGTTTGCCTTGGACGCCGCCTCCTTGAGCTCGTCGAGCTGCTTGCTCAGAGCCTTGACCCGCGCCCCCGCCGTCTTCGCGTCGTTCTCATAGGCGCGCGCGAGTTGCTCGGCCTCGCGGCGGATCTGCTCGTCGAGGCCCTGCAACTGCGCGGACAGTTCGCGCATGCGCGGGTGCTGCGGCAGCAAGGTGCGGCCTTCGCTGGCGATCTGCGCGGCCAGCTGCGAACGCTGCTGCGTCAGCGAGCGCACCAGATCCGAATTTGCGATCTCGAGCGCCTCCGCAGGCCGGCCCTGGCGGAGCACGGTGCGGATCATGTTCGCCTTCGCCTGGGCCTCCGCCTCCTGGGTGCGGGCGGCCGAAAGCTGGGTCGTGGCGTCTCCAAGCTGCTGTTGGGCGACGGTCGCGTTGTTGGCGCCCACGAGCAGCCCCGCCTTGGCGCGGAAGGCCTCGACCTTCTCCTCTGCCTCCCGGACGCGCGTTCGCAGGTTGTCGATCTCGCGGGAGAGATACTGGGCCGCCTGCTGGTTCGCCTCCTGCTTCGCAGCACGCTGGAGGTCCAGATAAGCGTCAACGAAACCGTTCACGACCTTAGCGGCGGTGTCGGCGTTCTTCGACACGAACTCGATGCCAACCACGCGGGACCCGGTCACCGGATAGACCGAGAGGTTCTCCGCCACCTTGTCGACCACGCCCTCGCTCAGCGACGTGTCGTCCTGCCGTGCGAGCCCCACGGCGCGCAGCAGGCGCCTCAGGATCGACCCCTTCTGCGCCGAGAACTCCGGGTCGTCGGCGAGGTGGAGGTTTTTGACCACCGTGCGCACGAGATCGCGGGACTGTATGAGCTGGACCTGGCTCGCCACGGCCTGCTCGTCCGGCAACTGCGTCGCCCGCTCGTCGCGGGGACCTGGCGAGGCGCCTTCCCGATTCTCGATCAGGATCAGAGCCGTCGATCGGTAATAGGGAGAGCTGAGCTCGACGAACAGGAAGGCGACCAGCGCCGCAAGCAGCGTCGGCCCCAGTATCCAGCGCTTGCGACGCCAGAGACCGCGGCCAAGCGCACGAAGGTCGATCTCGCCCCCTTGGGGACGATCGCCCTCCTCGCCGTGGCTGATCCTCTGGATCATTCCGTGCCCTCGACCGCCGCACTGCATTTCATCAATCGCAGCACAGCATGATCATGGTTGCCGCAGAGTTAATTGGCCGTCCTGAGCGAGATCAACCGGCAACCGCTCGTTAACGATGTTGCGGTAACGAAGGGTAAACCATCTCTGCAAGGGTTCGCCATGAGGTCGCCTCGCCGCACGACTGCGCTGGCTCTAGCCGCCCTGCTGGCAGGCTGCGCCGCCCCGCGGGCCGTGCCGCCTCCATTGTCGGCTGATTTCGACGAACCTTACGTGCTGGCGAGCGGCGACAAGCTCAGGATCAACGTCTTCGGCCAGCAGAACCTGACCAACAGCTACGCCGTCGAGCCGGACGGCAGCATCGCGATGCCGCTCGTGGGGCGCTTTCCCGTGAGCGGAAAGACCTCCGATCAGGTCCGGACCGGGCTCGAAGCGAAGCTGAAGAGCGGGTATCTGCGCGATCCGAACGTCTCGGTGGAGATCGAGTCGTACAGGCCGTTCTTCATCCTCGGCGAGGTCACCAACGCCGGCCAGTATCCCTATGTCGCCGGCATGACGGCCGAGAACGCCGTCGCCATCGCGAGCGGCTTCTCTCCACGGGCCAAGCGCGACCGGGTTGAGCTCACGCGCCGGATCGGCGACAGGGTGTTCAAGGGCGAGGTCCCTCTGACCTACCCGATCAGACCCGGCGATACGATCAACGTCGAAGAACGTTGGTTCTAGCAGACCGCGCCCTGCCGGCCGCGAAATGCGATTGCCCGGAGGGCTCATGAGCGACGCGACGCCCCTGCGTATCGTGCATCTGGTCCGCTCGCCGGTGGGCGGGATCTTTCGGCACATCGCGGATCTGATCGGCGCGCAGGCGGCGGCCGGCCACAGCGTCGGCCTCGTCTGCGACAGCACCACCGGCGGCGCCTTCGAGGAGGCGCGTATCGCCCTTCTCCGGCCGAAGCTGGCGCTCAGCGCCGTCCGCCTGCCGATCCCCCGCCAGATATCGCCCGCCGACCTGGTCGCTCTCACCCGGGTCAGCCGGACGCTGGCGCCGCTCGCGCCGGACGTCCTGCACTGCCATGGGGCCAAGGGCGGCGCGTTCGGACGTGTCGTCGGCACGTGGCTCGGCCGGTCAAAGCCGGTGGCGCGGCTTTACGCGCCCCACGGCGGCAGCCTGCATTACGATCCGGCGTCCCTCGAGGGCCGCCTGTATTTCCGCGTCGAACGCGCGCTGGAGCGACTGACGGATTCGCTGATCCACGTCAGCGCCTACGAGCAGCGGGTCTATGTGGAGAAGATCGGTCCCCCGCGCTGCCCCGCGGTCGTCGTCCGCAACGGACTGGCGCCGGAAGAGTTCGAGCCCGTCGCGCCAGATCCGGACGCGGCCGATTTCCTCTATCTGGGCATGTTGCGGGACCTGAAGGGGGTCGACGTCTTCATCGAGGCGCTCGCGCTGCTCGACAGCCGCGGGCGGCCGAAATCGGCCGTGATCGTCGGCGACGGACCGGACGAAGCCCGCTACAGGGCGATGGTCGCCGAACGCGGGCTCGGGTCGCGCGTCCGGTTCCAGAAGTCGACGCCGGCGCGCGAGGCCTTCGCGCTGGGGCGCGCGATCGTGGTGCCGTCGCGGGCCGAGTCGATGCCCTACGTGGTGCTGGAGGCGATCGCGGCCGGTCTGCCGATCGTGGCGACGCGCGTCGGCGGCATACCGGAAATATTCGGGCGTCATTCCGACGAACTGGTTCCGCCCGGCGACCCCCAGGCGCTCGCCGCCGCGATGGCCGGGATCGGGGCTGATCCGGATGCCGCCAGGGAGGCTGCGCTGGCGCGGCGGACGCACATTTCCGGCGAGTTTTCGCTGGCCGAGATGGCCTCGCGCATCGAAGCGGTCTACCGGGCCGCGCTCCGACGCAGGTCTAGCGGGGATTAGGGGATCCGCGTAAAACAATCTTCGCGTTTACGGGGGAGAGTGCCGGTCCGCTCGAGGGGAGAGCCAGCGACTTGACCGACCTGTCCATGGCCCGAATCGACACCGCCAAGAAGCCGAAGTCAGCCGCCGCCAAGCAACGTCAGGCGCGGCTGAACGAACAGGCGCGCGAGATCGCCGAGCGCTTCAGCGCGGCCTCGATCTCGCCCGTGCTGCTGACCGGATCCGCGCGCCTCGTCGACGCGGCGGTCGTCATCGGCTCCGGCCTCGCGGCCTACGGAACCGTGTTCGGCGCGTTCCGTCCGTTCGGCTGGGCGTATGTCGCCGCGATCGCCGTCGGGCTCATGCTGACGCTCGTCTTCGCCCATGCGGCCGATATCTACCATGTGGTGGCCTTCCGCTCCGCCCGAGGCCAGATCGGTCGCGCGCTCGGCGCCTGGACGCTGGTGTTCGCCGGCTTCTCGGTGATCGGGGCTTTCTTCGATTTCGGCGGGATCGTTCAACGGAACTGGCTCGGCTACTGGTTCGTCTTCGGCGCAGGCGGGCTGGTCGTGGCGCATGGCGCGATGAGCCTGCTGGTCAAGCGTTGGGCGCGCGAGGGGCGGCTCGGGCGCAAGGCCGTGATCGTCGGCGGCGGCGAACCGGCGGCCGAGCTCATCCACTCGCTCGAATCCATGCCGGACAATGACGTCCACATCTGCGGGGTGTTCGACGATCGATCCGACGACCGCTCGCCAGCCCTGGTCGCCGGCTATCCGAAGCTCGGCAACATCGCCGAGCTCGTCGAATTCGGGCGACTCGCGCACATCGACCTGCTGATCGTCACCCTGCCGGTCAGGGCAGAGGGCCGCGTCGCGGAGATTCTGAAGACGCTCTGGGTGCTGCCCGTGGACATCCGGCTCGCGGCCCACACCGACAAGCTCCGGTTCCGGCCGCGCGCCCATTCCTATCTCGGCGCGATCCCGATGGTGGATCTCGCCGAGAAGCCGATCCAGAACTGGGATTTCGTCGCGAAGCGGACCTTCGACCTGATCGTCGGGACGCTGGCGCTGATCCTTGTCGCCCCGGTGATGATCGCGACTGCGATCGCCATCAAGCTCGACAGCCCGGGCCCGGTGTTCTTTCGCCAGAAGCGCTACGGCTTCAACAACGAGGTCATCGACGTCTACAAGTTCCGCTCGCTGCGGCAGGAGCTGGCGGATCCGGACGCCAAGACGGTGGTGACCAAGAACGATCCCCGCGTGACCCGCGTGGGTCGGTTCATCCGCAAGACGTCGATCGACGAGCTGCCGCAGCTTTTCAACGTGCTGAAGGGCGAGCTTTCGCTGGTCGGCCCGCGGCCGCACGCGGTCGGCGCGCACACCTCGGACCGTTTGTGGAACGAGGTGGTCGACGGCTACTTCGCCCGCCACAAGGTCAAGCCAGGCGTGACCGGCTGGGCGCAGATCAACGGCTGGCGCGGCGAGGTCGACACGCCCGAGAAACTGCGCAAACGCGTCGATTTCGACCTCTATTACATCGAGAACTGGTCGATCCTGTTCGACATCCTGATCCTGTTGAGGACGCCCTTCGCTCTCGCCAAGACGGACAACGCCTATTGAGCGACGCCGGCGCGCTTCCGGGCCGGAGCGCACGCCGGCCGCTGACCATCCGGGCGGAGACGCTGCGCGAGGGCGTCGTCTGGCTGGCCATCGCCTCGAGCTTCTTCGTGATGTTCGAGCCGGCGGCCTACGACCTTCTCATGGTCGTCGCGATCGTGCTGTTCATCGGCACCGGACTGAAGCTGCCGCGCGCGCTGCTGCCGTTTCTTCTCCTCGTCATCCTGTACCAGCTCGGCGCCGTTCTCACGCTGACGCTGGTGTTCGACCGAGCCGACACGCAGATATGGACGACGATCGGCGTCTTTCTCGCCGCAACCGGCTGCTTCTATTCCCTGTTTCTCGCCGAACGCACCGAGATCCGCGCTCGCCTGATCGCGAACGCGTGGGTGATCGCCGGGGTCGCGAGCGGCCTGCTGGCGATCGTGGGTTACTTCCATCTGGTCCCGTTCGCCGACAGCCTGCTGCGCTACAACCGGGCCAAGGGCGCGTTCAAGGACCCGAACGTCTTCGCGCCGCACCTGATCTTCCCGGCGCTGATCCTGATACAGCGGCTCTATGCGAGCGATCTGAAGAAGTCGCTCCTTCTTGTCCTGCCGCTCGGAATCATCGTGGCGGGCGTGCTGTTGAGCTTCTCGCGCGGGTCCTGGGGACACCTGATCGCATCGGCCGCGCTGATGACGGGGCTCACCGTTCTGACGGCCCCCTCGCCCGCCGCGCGGGCGCGCATCCTGGTCACCTGCGTGGTCGCCACCGGCTTGGCGGCGCTCTTCCTGGTGATCCTGATTCAGCTGCCGACAGTGGGGAGCCTCTTCGAGCAACGCGCGAGCCTCGAGCAGAGCTACGACGTCGAGCATGGCGGGCGATTTGCGAACTATGTGCGAGGCTTCCGGCTCGCCCTCGAGAAGCCTTTCGGGATCGGAATCTTCCAGTTTTCCAGACGCTTCGGCGCGGATGTTCACAACACCTATTTGAACGGCTTCATGTCCTATGGCTGGCTCGGCGGCGTGTCGCTGGCGGTGCTGACGCTCCTCACGCTGTTCTCGGGCGCGCGCTACGTCCTGACGCCCACGCCGTGGCGGCCCGTGTTCATCTGCACCTTCTCCACCTGGGTGGTTCTGATGATCGAGGCCGCCGTCATCGACGTCGACCACTGGCGACACCAATGGGCGCTGCTCGGGATGATGTGGGGCTTCATCGCCGCGACCGCCGCATATCAGAACCGGCTCAACGCGCCGGGCCGTCCCAAGGCGCCACCGGCGGCCTGACCGGTCAGCGGCGCGCGAGCAGGAAGCCCGGCGCTGCTACGGCCGCATAGGCGGCGACGCCGACGAGGCCGATCAACGCCGCGGGCGCGAAATCCGGGAACTGCGGGATCAGCCCCTTCAAGCCAGCCGCCGGCCCGAGCGACCAGCGGATCGCGGCCGCGGAGGCCGCGGTCGCGAGGCCGAGCGACGCCAGGCTGAGCGCGAAGCGGCGGTCTGGCGCGAAGCCGTCCCGCTTGCGCAGCAGCCATGTCAGCAACAGCAGATTGGCCCAGGCGCCCATCGAGGTCGCGAAGGCCAGGCCCGCGCTGAAGAAGGAGCCGACGAGCAGCACCTTGAGCGCCACATTGACGATCGTCGCCGCCGCCAGCGCCTTCACCGGGGTCGCCGTGTCGCCGGATGCGTGAAAGCCGGGCGTCACGCAGCGCAGGGCGACCACAGCCGGAAGGCCGATGGCGTAGGCCTGCAGCACCGCCGCGGATCCCTCGACCGCCGCCGCATCGAAGGCGCCGCGTCCGAACAGCGCCGCCACGATCGGACCGGGGGCCGCGGCGAACAGCGCCACGAACGGCAAGGTCATCAACAGCGCGCCCTCGAGGGCGCGATTCAGCCTGTCGCGGGCGCCCGCCCCGTCATTCGCCGCAAGCCGCCGCGCCAGCTCCGGCAGCAGCACGGTCCCGATGGCGATGCCCACGACCGCCAGCGGCAGCTGGTACAGCCGGTCCGCATAATACAGGTAGGACACCGAACCCGTCGGCAGGAACGACGCCAGGATCGTGTCGGCGAACATCGCGATCTGGACGCCCCCGGACCCCAGCACCGCCGGCCCGAAGCCCCGCAGGAAGTTCCGCACATGCGGGGTGATCCGTGGCCGCTTGAGGCGCAGCGATCGCCCTGCCCGCTTGAGATCCCAGAGCACGAGGCCGAGCTGCGCGAAGCCCGAGACCAGCACCCCCACCGCCAGCGCATGCGCGACGGTGGGGAACAGGCCGCTCATCAGCATGCCGCCGATCATGCAGACGTTGAGCAGGATCGAGGCCGATGCGGCGGCCGCGAACCGGTCGTGCGCGTTCAGCACGCCGGCGGCGAGCGTCATCCAGGAGATCAGCAGCAGGTAGGGGAAGGTGATGCGGGTGAGGCTCGCGGTCAGATCAATCTGCCCCGGCTCCTCCGTGAAGCCCGGAGCGAGCAGCGCGACCACGAACGGCGCGAACACCAGAGCCAGAATGAGCAGGACGAACTGGACCGCGAGCGTGATCGACAGCACGTCCTCGGCGAACGCCTTCGCCTCTGCCTGCCCATGACGCTCGAGCGTATGGGCGTATCGCGGCACGAAGGCGGCGTTGAACGCGCCCTCGGCGAAGATCGCGCGAAAATGGTTCGGCAGCCGGAAGGCGACCATGAACGCGTCGGCGAGCGGCCCGGCGCCCAGAAACGCCGCCATCATCACGTCGCGAACGAAGCCGAACAGGCGCGAGAGGAGCGTCAGCCCGCCGACCGAGGCCGCCTTACGCCACATCTATCGCCATCGCGCGTTCCCGCCGTCACACCGGGGCGCGCCGAATCCCCTGATCGTGGCGCGGCGGGACAGTAGCAGCGGCGGGGGCGCAGCGCCTCATGCGGCGCGCGCGGCGGGC
>NZ_JBJKEX010000124.1:0-7843 GCF_045505405.1 Hansschlegelia beijingensis
GCGCGCTGATGCAGCCTGCGGCCGAAGCGATGCGCGAGGCGCTCGCCGGCGTGAAGATCAGCGCCCCGCGCGCGCCCGTCGTGGCCAACGTCACCGCCAGCCCCCTGACCGACCCGGAAGCGATCCGCGCCCGGCTCGTCGAGCAGGTCACGGGCGCCGTGCGCTGGCGCGAGTCGATGGCGTTCATGGCGGGCGCGGGGGTTACGCGCTTCATCGAGGTCGGCGCCGGCAAGGTCCTGTCGACCCTCGTCAAGCGGGTGGCCCCGGAAGCGTCAGGCGAGTCGGTCGGCTCGCCCGAGGACGTCCAGCGCATCCGCGCCGAAGGCCTGTTCGCGACCGTCGTCTGATCCGGAGAACCGCCATGTTCGATCTCACGGGCCGCTACGCCCTCGTCACCGGCGCGACCGGCGGCATCGGGGGGGCGATCGCCCGCGCGCTGCACGCCCAGGGAGCGACGGTCGCGCTCTCGGGCACCCGGCGCGAAGCGCTGGAGGCGCTCGCCGCCGATCTCGGGGAGCGGGCCCACGTGCTCCCCGCGAACCTGAAGGATGAGGCGGCGGTCGACGCGCTTCCGGGCGAGGCCGAAGCCGCGCTGGGCGGCCTCGACATCCTCGTCCACAACGCCGGGGTGACGCGGGACAACCTCTTCCTGCGCATGAAGGACGAAGAGTGGTCGGAGGTCATCGCGGTCAATCTCGCCGCTGGCTTCAGACTTTATCGGGCGGCGCTGAAGGGCATGATGAAGCGCCGCTACGGCCGGCTGATCGGAATCACGTCCGTGGTCGGCGTGACCGGCAATCCGGGCCAGGGGAACTACGCGGCCTCGAAGGCTGGGCTGATCGGCATGTCGAAGTCGCTCGCCGCCGAGGTGGCGAGCCGTAACGTCACCGTGAACTGCATCGCGCCGGGCTTCATCGAGAGCCCGATGACGGACGCGCTCAACGAGAAGCAGCGCGCCGGCGCCCTGGAGCGCATCCCCGCCGGCCGCTTCGGGGTTGGCCCGGACGTGGCTGCGGCCGCCGTTTATCTGGCAAGCGGCGAGGCCGCCTACGTGACGGGCCAGACCCTGCATGTGAACGGCGGAATGGCGATGATCTGACGGATTCCGAGCCGCGCCGGGCGTCTGGCGCGGGTGTTGGGATCATGCTACGAACCCGCCGTCTTGAGGGGATAACGCCCCGCTCGGCGTGCTTTATTTTTCCGCATCCGGCGACGGTTTCGACAAAAAACGTTGCCCGGACTGCGCTGCGCCTTCAAAAAGCCCGCCCGGGGGAATCGCGACCGGACGAAATTGTCCGGATCGTCTGTCCGGCGGGACGATCTTCCGAACGGAACTAGCCAGGGATTGAGAACGATGAGCGACATTGCCGAACGCGTGAAGAAGATCGTGATCGAGCATCTCGGCGTTGACGCCGAGAAGGTGACCGAGAACGCCAGCTTCATTGACGACCTTGGCGCGGACAGCCTCGACACCGTCGAACTCGTCATGGCGTTCGAAGAAGAGTTCGGTTGCGAGATCCCGGACGACGCGGCTGAGACGATCCTGACGGTCGGCGACGCGACGCGCTTCCTCGAGAAGAACGCCGCTCAGGCCTGAGCCTGAGCGAGGGCTGAAGCGAATGACGCTGTACGAGGTTCTGTCGTTCGGGGCGACGACGTGAGGCGGGTCGTCGTCACGGGTCTCGGCATCGTCTGCCCGCTGGGCGCCGGGGTCGAGACGGTCTGGCGCCGGCTGATCGCGGGAGAGAGCGGTCTCCGCAAGATCGACCAGTTCCAGGTCGACGATCTTCCCGCCAAGGTCGCCGGCGTGATTCCACGCGGCGACGGCTCCGAAGGCACCTTCAACGCCGACGCTGTTCTGGAGCCGAAAGAGCAGCGCAAGGTCGATGATTTCATCACCTTCGCGATGGCGGCGGCCGAGGAGGCGCTGGCCGACGCCGGGTGGGCTCCGCAGACCGAGGACGATCGCTGCGCGACAGGCGTGCTGATCGGCTCCGGGATCGGCGGTCTCCAAGGCATCGAGGAGGCGGCCCACATCCTTCGGGACAAGGGCCCGCGGCGGATTTCGCCCTTCTTCATCCCTGGGCGGCTGATCAACCTCGCGTCGGGCCAGGTGTCGATCCGGCATGGCCTCAAGGGCCCGAACCACGCTGTGGTGACGGCCTGCTCGACCGGCGCTCACGCGATCGGGGACGCCTCGCGCCTCATCGCGCTCGGCGACGCCGACGTGATGGTCGCCGGTGGCGCGGAATCTCCGATCTGCCGGATCGCGGTGGCGGGTTTCTCCGCGTGCCGTGCGCTCTCCACGGCGTTCAACGACGAGCCGGAGCGCGCTTCGCGTCCCTACGACAAGCTGCGCGACGGCTTCGTCATGGGCGAGGGCGCGGGGATCGTGGTGCTCGAGGAGCTTGAGCACGCTCGGGCCCGCGGCGCGAAGATCTACGGCGAAGTGGTCGGCTACGGGATGTCGGGCGACGCCTATCACATCACCGCGCCGGCGATGGATGGCGACGGCGCCTTCCGCTGCATGAAAGCGGCTCTGAAGCGGGCCGGCGTGGAGCCGAGCGAGATCGACTACATCAACGCCCACGGCACCTCGACGCCGCTGGGCGACGAGATCGAGCTCGGAGCCGTGACGCGGCTGGTCGGCAACGCCGCAGGCAAGATCACCATGTCGTCGACCAAGTCGGCGATCGGCCATCTGCTCGGCGCGGCCGGGGCGGTCGAGGCGATCTTCTCCGTGCTGGCGATCCGCGACCAGGTGGCGCCTCCGACCCTCAATCTCGATGATCCGTCCGTCGAGACCGCGCTGGACCTGGTTCCGCACAAGGCGAAGCCGCTGTCCATCGACGTCGCCCTATCGAACTCCTTCGGTTTCGGCGGCACCAACGCGTCGCTCGTGTTCCGGCGCTACGCCGCCTGACACGTTCCAGGCGGCCGTGGCGACCTTCGCCATAATCCCGGCCGAGCTTCGCGCGAGAACCGCCAGGGCGGACGTCTGACCTGGCGAGAGGAGGACCGACTGTGTCGAGCGAGGGCGCCCCACCGGATCCCAAGGGAAGCATTGGGGGCGCCAGCGGCGCCGGCGCGCCTCGGCCGCGGCTCGTCTCCTCGAACCCGTCCCCTCAGCCTGCCGCCAGCGAGGCTTCGGCGCCTGCTTCCGAGGACGCCAAGCCCGTGGCCGCTTCCCCGGCCGCAGGCAAGCCAAGGCGGCGGCGGCGCGACAGCGCGCTTGTCGGCTATCTGAGCGGTCTGTTCACCTTCCTCAGCCTGCTGGCGCTGTGCGCCGGCGGCGCGCTCTATTACGGCAAGTCGCTCTTCGAGCGCCCGGGTCCGCTCGCGGCCGAGACCACAGTCATGATCGCGCGCAACCAGGGCGTGGCGGACATCGCCGACTCGCTGCAGCGCGCCGGCGTGATCGAGCACCCGCGGGTGTTCGAGATCGGGGTGCGGGCCTATGGCGTGCACGACCGGCTGCGGTTCGGCGAATATGCTTTCCCGGCTCGCGTCAGCATGCATGAGGCGATGGACATCCTCGCCTCGGGCAAGTCGATCGAGCACCCGATCACCATCCCTGAAGGCCTGACCAGTCTCCAGATCGTCGAGCGCCTGCGCGACCATCCGCTGCTGACCGGGGAGATCAAGGAGATCCCCGAGGAAGGCACCCTGCTGCCCGAGACCTACAACTTCGTGCGCGGCACCTCGCGCGAGCAGGTCATCGCCCGCATGCAGCAGCACCAGAAGGAGGCCGTGGCGCAGATCTGGAAGGACCGGAAGCCGATCCCCGGCGTGAAGACGCCGCAGGACCTCATCATCCTCGCCTCGTTGGTGGAGAAGGAGACAGGCATCCCCGAGGAGCGGCCGCTGGTGGCGGCGGTGTTCGCGAACCGGCTCAGGAAGGGCATGCGCCTGCAGTCCGATCCAACGATCGTCTACGGCCTCGTGGGCGGCCGCGGCACCCTAGGCCGCAGCCTCAACCGCACCGACATCCGCTCGAAGACGCCCTACAACACCTATGTGGTTTCGGGATTGCCGGCGGGCCCCATCGCCAACCCCGGACGGGACGCGCTGAAGGCGGCGGCTCAGCCGCCCGAAACCCGCGACCTCTACTTCGTGGCGGACGGCACGGGGGGCCACGCCTTCGCTCCGACGCTCGTTGAGCACAACCGCAACGTGGCGAAGTGGCGGAAGCTGGAGCGCGCCAGCGCCGCGCCGGCCGATCGCCTGACGCCGGACGACGCCGCCGCCGAAGCGCCGGAAGCCGGCGGCGCGATCGACCCCGACGAGACTGGCGCGGCCGCCTCTTCGTCCACCCCTCCTTCCAAGAACGAGCCCCGCAAGCCGCGTCGGCCCTAGCCGCACGAACCGCGCGCCCTCGGGATTCTCGTCGTCCGCGCTCGCGGTCGCGCTGGCTCTGTGCTCAAAGAACGCCTCTCGTCGTCCTCCTGTGATGAAAGGTCGCCAATGGTCCTCGCCAGCATGACCGGTTTTGCGCGCGCGGCGGGCGGCCTCGACGGCGCGCGCTGGACGTGGGAGCTGCGCAGCGTCAACGCCAAGGGCCTGGATCTGCGGTTTCGTCTCCCCCAGGGCTATGAGGGCGTCGAGCAGGCGGCTCGAGGAGAGGCCGCGGCGCGGCTGAAGCGGGGCGCGGTCCAGGCCTCGCTCACGCTCGACCGGGCGATGACGAAGGCCGAGGTCAGGATCAACGAGGACGCACTGCAGGCGGTTCTCGCGGCTGCCGCCGCCGTGGCCGCGCGTGTGCCGGGCGCAGCGCCCCCGACGGTCGACGGGCTGCTGGCGCAGCGCGGCGTCGTGGAGTTCGTTGAAGCCGGCGACGACCCTGATCAACGCGCCCGCCTCGAGGCGGCGCTGATCGAGGATTTCCGGGTCGCCCTGGAGGCTCTCGCGCAGGCCCGGGCGGGCGAAGGGGCCGCGCTCGCGGCCACGCTCGACCAGCGGCTCACGACGATCGCCGAGCTCACGATGCGCGCGGACGCCTGTCCGGCTCGCACGCCGGAGGCGGTGCGTCGCAAGCTCGCGGAACAGGTGGCGGCGCTGGTCGGGACCGGGGCCACGCTCGACCCTGACCGTCTGCACCAGGAGGCTGTGCTGCTCGCAACCAGGGCGGACGTGCGCGAGGAGCTCGACAGGCTTGCGGCGCACGTGGAGGCGGCGCGCGCTTTGATCGCTGAAGGCGGAGCCGTCGGTCGCCGGCTGGATTTTCTGGCGCAGGAGTTCAGCCGCGAGGCCAACACTCTCTGCGCGAAGTCGAACGATCGCTCGCTGACCGCGATCGGCCTTGAGCTCAAGGCCGTGGTCGAGCAGTTCCGCGAGCAGGTCCAGAACGTGGAGTGACCGAGATGACGCCCCCGTCCGAGCAGCTTGCGGCGCTCCCGCGTCGCGGCGTGCTGCTGATCCTGTCCTCGCCGTCGGGCGCGGGAAAATCGACCCTCACGCGGGCGCTCCTCGATACCGATTCCGAGATCACGCTCTCGATCTCGGCGACCACGCGCGCCCGGCGCCCGAGCGAGGCCGACGGCGTGCATTACCGGTTCCTCAAGCAGCGCGAATTCGACGCCATGAAGGACGCCGGCGAACTGCTCGAATGGGCCGAGGTCCACGGCAACTGCTACGGCACCCCGCGCGAGCCGGTTGAGAAAGCGCTGGCCGAAGGCCGCGACGTGCTGTTCGACATCGACTGGCAGGGCACCAAGCAGGTCTGCGAGAAGATGCGCGCGGACGTCGCCACCGTCTTCGTGCTGCCGCCCTCCGCCGCGGAGCTCCGCTCGCGGCTGGAACGTCGGGCGGAGGATTCCCCGGAGGTGATCGCAAGCCGCCTGCGCAACGCCGCGGTGGAGATCGGCCATGTCGACGAATACGACTACGCGGTCATCAACGACGATTTCGAGCGCTGCCTGAACGAACTGCGCGCCGTGCTCCACGCCGAGCGGGTTCGCCGGGCCCGCCGGCCGGCCATCACGGATTTCGCGGCGGGTCTCATCAGGGATCTCGCGGACCTGCAGCCGTCCTGAGGACGATCGGCTATCGCCGGGCGCCCAGCGCGTTGGCGAGCGCCACGAAGCCTTCGACCGGGATCTCCTCCGCCCGCCGGGTCGGCTCGATGCCGGCTTCCGCGAGCAGGGCTGCGGCGTCGCCGAGGCTCTTCAGGCTCTGGCGCAGCATCTTGCGACGCTGACCGAACGCCGCCTGGGTGACGGCCTCCAGATCCCGGACCGCACAGGGCAGGGGGTTCTCGCGCGGCGTCAGCCGGACCACGGAGGACGTCACCTTCGGCGGCGGCGTGAACGCCTGCGGGTTCACGTCGAACGCGATGTTGGTCTCGCAACGCCATCCGCAGAGCACGGCGAGCCGTCCGTAGGCCTCGTCTCCGGGTTTTGCGGCGATGCGTTCGGCGACCTCGCGCTGGAACATCAGGGTCAGCCCGTCCCACCAGGGGGGCCAGCGGTCGGCGGCGACCCAGCCGGTCAGCAGCGGCGTCGCGATGTTGTAGGGCAGGTTGGCGATCACCCGCGCCGGACCTTCGCCGGCGAGGGCCGCCATGTCGACCTCAAGCGCATCGCCCTCGATGATGTCGAGCCGCCCCGGATAGCGCGCGGCGATCTCGGCTAGGGCCCCGAGCGCGCGCGAATCCTTCTCGATGGCGACGACGCGCTTGGCGCCCTCGGCGAGCAGCGCCCGCGTCAGGCCACCCGGGCCCGGGCCGACCTCGACGACCGTCACGCCTTCTAGCCGTCCGCCGGCGCGCGCGATGCGGGCGGTAAGGTTGAGGTCGAGCAGGAAATTCTGGCCGAGCGACTTCTTCGCCGCCAGTTCGTGGCGGCGGATGACCTCGCGCAGCGGCGGCAGATCGTCGATCGGGCTCACGCCGACGCCGGCCCGCCGGTCAGTCGCTGCGCCAGCCGCAGCGCCGCGAGCAGGCTTTCGGGATCGCCGGTCCCGGAGCCCGCGATGTCGAAGGCCGTACCGTGATCAGGGGACGTCCGCACGAAGGGCAGGCCGAGCGTCGCGTTGACTGCGGTGTCGAAGGCGAGGGTCTTCACCGGGATGAGCGCCTGGTCGTGATACATGGCGAGCGCCACGTCGTAGCGGGCGCGCGCGGCGGCGTGGAACATCGTGTCCGCCGGCAGGGGGCCCTTGGCGTCGATGCCTTCCGCCTGCAGGCGGCGCACGGCGGGCGCGACGATCGCCTCGTCCTCGTGACCAAGCACGCCGTTCTCGCCCGCGTGCGGGTTGAGACCGGCGACCGCCAATCGGGGCGCCTCGACGCCGAAGCGGCCGCGCAGGTCGCGCGCCACGATCCGCGCGGTCTCCACGATGGCGTCCTCCGTCAGCCGGGCGGGAACCTCGGCGAGGGGGATGTGGACCGTGACCGGAACCACCGCGAGCGCCTCGGACCACAGCAGCATGACGGCGCGCGCCGGAGCTCCCCAGAGCGATTCCGCGAGGGCGCCCAGATATTCCGTGTGGCCCGGGTGCGGAAAGCCGGATGCGACCAGCGGGGCCTTGGCGATCGGCAGGGTGACCACGGCGGAGCAGCGGCCGCCATGGACCAGTTCGACGCTGTCACGGATCGCGGCGATGACGGAAGCGGCGTCCTCGACGGAGGCGCGGCCCGGCTCGGCCCGGCATGGCGCGCCGACGGGGTAGATCGGAAAACGGTCGGAGAACAGCGCAAGCGCCCCCTCCGGCTCCGTCTCGGCAAGCGGGAGATCGATCCCGAGGAGCGCCGCCCGCGACGCGAACACCCCGGGGTCTCCGACAGCCACGAATGGCGGAATCCGGCGCGCGCCTCTGGCCGACCAGAGGGCGAGGGCGAGCTCCG
>NZ_JBJKEX010000125.1:0-7750 GCF_045505405.1 Hansschlegelia beijingensis
TCTCGACCGTGTTCGTCGCGCTCGGCGCGACCGCCTCGGCGGTCGGCGGGCTGCTGCTGCAGAACGCGCCGCTGCTGGCGACGCTCGCGGGCCTCGCGATCATCGTGATGGGGCTGCACTTCCTCGGCGCCTTCCGCATCCCGTTCCTGATGCGCGACACGCGGATGCAGGTGGACAAGCCGGTCGGGCTCTGGGGCCCCTATGTGATGGGGCTCGCCTTCGCGTTCGGCTGGACGCCCTGCATCGGCCCCGTGCTGGCGGCGGTGCTGGCGGTCGCGGCCTCGGAGGCGACGGTCGCCAAGGGCGCGGGGCTGCTCGCGGTCTACGCCGCAGGTCTCGGCCTGCCCTTCCTGATCGCCGCGCTCGCCATGAAGCCCTTCGTCGCCTTCCTGAAACGCTTCCGCAGCCATCTCGGCACGGTCGAGAAGGTGATGGGCGGCCTGCTGGTGCTGACCGGGATCGCCTTCCTGACCGGCTGGACCACGACGGCCTCGTTCTGGCTGTTGGAGACGTTTCCGGGGCTGGCGACGCTGGGGTGAGGCGCTCTTTCCCTCCCTCGCCGAGGGGAGGGTGGACGAGCGAAGCCCGGCCGGGTGGGGTGGTCTCAGGACGAGAGCCTCCGGCCCCCGCTGGCGCGAGGGCCAGCCTCCCCGCCGTCTCCGGGGCGAGGAGGCCAAAGGATCAAATCTGGCTGTAGCCGCCGTCCTTGAACTCGTAGAACACGAAGCCCGCGACGGTCGGATCGCCCTTGTCGTCGAACTTCAGGTCGCCGATCACGGTCTTGAAGTTCTGCTTGTTCATCTCGGCGGCGACGGCCTCGCCTTCGGTCGACTTGGCCGCGTTGGCGGCCGCCGCCCAGATCTGCATGGCGGCGTAGCTGTAGAGGGTGAAGCCTTCCGGGCTGATCTTCTTGTCCTTGAACTTCTGGACGATCTCGGCGGCCGCCGGCGACTTGGTCTGGTCCGGCGGGAAGGTGAACATGGTGCCTTCGCCGCCCTTGCCGGTGATGCCGAGGAATTCCATGCTCTGCAGCGCGTCGCCGCCCATCAGCTTGGCCTGCAGGCCCTGGTCGCGCATCTGGCGCACGATCAGGCCGGCCTGCTGGTAGTATCCGCCGAAATAGACGGCGTCGACATTCGCCTGCTTCAGCTTCGACACCAGCGCGGAGTAGTCCTTCTCGCCGGGCGTGATCGCCTCATACATGACTTCCTTGCCGCCGCCGTCGCGGAAGGTCTTGAGCGTCTCGTCGGCGAGACCCTTGCCGTAGGACGACTTGTCGTGGACGATCGCGACCTTCTTGTCCTTGAAGTTGTCGAGCAGATACTTGCCGCCGATGGCGCCCTGCTGGTCGTCGCGGCCGCAGACGCGGTAGATGGTCGGGCCGGGGCGCTTGTCGGTGAAGGCCGGGTTGGTGGAGGCCGGCGAGATCTCGATGATGCCTTCCTCGGCGTAGACCGACGAGGCCGGGATCGACGAGCCCGAGCAGTAATGGCCGATCACCACCTTGGCGCCTTCGGAGACGAGCTGGTTCGCGACGTTCACCGCCTGCTTGGGATCGCAGGCGTCGTCGCCGACCTTGACCACCAGCTTCTCGCCGTTGACGCCGCCGGCCGCGTTGATGTCCGCCACCGCCTGCTCGGCGCCGTTGCGGATCTGGGCGCCGAAGACGGCGTTCTCGCCCGTGATGGGCGCCCCGATGCCGACCACGATGTCCGCATAGGCCGGCGCGGCGAGCGCGACGGCGAGGCCAAGGCCCATGGCTGTTCCGAGATGTCGCTTCATGCCGAGAGTCCCCTTCGATGGCGCTGCCTGGATGCCATTGTTGGCGCGTCGCGCCGCGTCTGTCACGCCGCTCCTTCGCGGTCGCGGCGCCGCCAGCCGAACGGGCCGGCGCGCTCGTAGAGCCAGCCGTACTGGCGCGCCATGCGGCCGGCGAGCGTCACGCGATGGCCGACGAGCGCGAGCGCGATCAGGATCACGAGGTCGACGACGAAATAATGAAGCGTCAGCAGGCTGCCGCTGAACAGCGCGTAGTGGATGAAGCGCACCGCGGCGGCGAGCGGGACCATCCACAGCGCCGCCTTCCAGGCCGGCTCCCAGGAGCGCGCCAGCGCGCGTCCCGCGAGCCACGCCGCGCCGCCGCCGAGCAGGACGGTGACGAAGCCAAACTCGGCGAGCGAGATCTCCCAGATCAGGCCCATGGCGCGTCTCCGCCAGGCGCGCTCACCGGCCGCCCTCCAGATAGGCCGCCCGCACCTCGGGGCGCTCCAGAAGCTCGAGCCCGCCGCCGCTCATGGTGATCTGGCCGTTGACCATCACATAGCCCCGATGGGCCAGCTTGAGCGCGTGATAGGCGTTCTGCTCGACCAGGAACACCGTCAGCCCCTCGTTGCGGTTGAGCTCGCCCACCACCGAGAAGATCTGCTTGGCGATCAGCGGCGCGAGGCCGAGCGAAGGCTCGTCGAGCAGCAGCAGGCGGGGCCGGCTCATCAGCGCGCGGGCGATCGCCAGCATCTGCTGCTCGCCGCCCGACAGCGTACCGCCGCGCTGGCTGGCGCGGTCCTTCAGCCGGGGGAAGATGTCGAAGACGCGCCGCAGATCCTCGTCGAAATGCGCGAACTGCGTCACCGCCGCGCCCATCTGCAGGTTCTCGAGCACCGTCATGCGCGGGAAGATGCGGCGGCCCTCGGGCGACTGCGCGATCTTGAGCCGCGCGATCTCGTAGGTCGGCAGATGCGTGATGTCGCGGCCGTCGAACAGGATCGAGCCGTCGCGGGCGCGCGGCGCGCCGAAGATCGTCATCATCAGCGTCGACTTGCCGGCGCCGTTCGCGCCGATCAGCGTGACGATCTCGCCGGCCGGCACCTCGACGTCGACGCCCTTCAGCGCGGCGATGGCGCCGTAATAGGCCGTGACGCCGCGCAGCGAGAGCATGGCTTCGCTCACGCCCCGCTCTCCTCGGCGATGCGCTCGATCTCCTGCTCGACCTTCTCGACCTCCTCGTCCTCGACGCCCAGATAGGCGGCGATCACCTTCGGGTCCTCGCGCACGGCCGCGGGCGAGCCGTCCGAGATCTTCTTGCCGTAATCCAGAACCACCACGTGATCGGAGATCTCCATCACCACGCTCATGTCGTGCTCGATCAGCAGCACCGCGACGCCCTCGTCGCGGATCGAGCGCAGCAGCGTGTTCAGCTCGGCGCTTTCGCGCGGGTTGAGGCCGGCCGCCGGCTCGTCGAGGCACAGCAGCACCGGATCGGTGCACATCGCGCGCGCGATCTCGAGGCGGCGCTGGTCGCCATAGGGCAGGTCGGCGGCCGCGTCGTCGGCGCGGTCGACGAGGCCGATGCGGTCCAGCCAGGCGGTGGCCTTGTCGATCGCCGCGCGTTCGGCGCGGCCATAGCTGGCGAGGCCCAGAACCCCCAGCAGGGTGAAGCCGGACGCCCGCATCAGCGGCCCGTGCTGCGCCACCAGCAGGTTCTCGAGCAGCGTCATGCCGCCGAACAGGCGGATGTTCTGGAAGGTGCGGGCGACGCCCGCCGTGCGCGAGATATCGTGGTCGCGCAGCCGCTCCAGCAGCCACCTCTCGTCCTCCGCCCTGCGCAGCGTCAGCCGGCCGACGGTCGGCTTGTAGAAGCCGGTGATGCAGTTGAAGACGGTGGTCTTGCCGGCGCCGTTGGGCCCGATCAGCGCGGTGATCTCGTCGCGCCGCACGTCGAAGGACACGTCGTCGACCGCCACCAGGCCGCCGAACCGCATGGTGAGATGCTCGACCCGCAGCAGGACCTCGGGCGGCAGTTCGGGCGCGTCGAGCGGCCTGACCGTCATCCGTGTCCCTCCTGCACGAGGGAGCCGGCGATCGCCTTCTTCTCCTTGAGGAACACCGAAGGCGTGCGCGAGGAGACGAGGCCCCGCGGCCGCCACACCATGATCCCGACCATGACCGCGCCGAACACGATCATCCGGTAGTCCTTGAACTCACGGAACAGCTCGAAGCCGCCGATCATCGCCACGGCCGCGATCGCGACGCCGATCTGCGAGCCCATGCCGCCGAGCACCACGATCGCCAGGATCATCGCGCTCTCCATGAACACGAAGCTCTCGGGGCTGATGAAGCCCTGCCGGGTGGCGAAGAAGGAGCCCGCGAAGCCCGCGAACATGGCGCCCAGCGCGAAGGCGGTGAGCTTGGTGTTGACCGTGTTGACGCCGAGCGACCGGCACGCGATCTCGTCCTCGCGCAAGGCCTCCCATGCCCGGCCGATCGGCAGGCGGCGAAGCCGGATCGTCACGAAATTGGTGATCAGCGCCAGCGCCAGGATCAGGTAGTAGAGAAAGATGATCCGGTGCAGGGGCGAGAATTTCAGCCCGAAGGTCGCCGCGAAGCCATCCGGGCCGGGCGTGAAGTCGAGCCCGAAGAAGCTCGGCCGGGGGATGCCGCCGATGCCGTTCGGGCCGCCGGTGAACCAGTACCAGTTCAGCAGGACGATCCGGATGATCTCGCCGAAGGCCAGCGTCACGATCGCCAGATAGTCGCCGCGCAGCCGCAGCACCGGGAAGCCGAGCAGCACGCCCCAGAAGGCCGCCAGGATGCCGGCGAGCGGCAGGCACACCCAGAACGACAGGCCGAAATGCTGGGCGAGCAGCGCGTAGGAATAGGCGCCGACCGCGTAGAAGGCGACGTAGCCGAGGTCCAGCAGGCCCGCGAGACCGACCACGATGTTGAGGCCCCAGCCCAGCATCACGTAGGTCAGCACCAGGATCGCGAGATCGACCGTGTAGCGCTCGACGCCCGGCAGGAACGGCAGCGCGACCGCCAGCGCGACCGCGACGGGGGCGAACCAGCGGCCGAGCCGCGAAAGCGTCGCCTCGACCCGCGGCGGAATCTGGGTCCTGGTCCGGCCCGCATCGGGCCGCCAGATCGTCAGGTTGAGCGCGAGCCGCCCGAGGAAGACCAGGCCGACCGCGATCGCGACGCGCTCCCAGTGCGGCTCGAGCCTCAGCCCGTTCGGGCCCTGGACGGTGACGAGGCCCATCATGGGGGCGGCGAGCCCCAGCGCGATCAGCGCCGTGATGAACGCGTTCCGAAGCGCCGCCATGAAGGGCGAAGGCGAAGGAGCCGGCGCGTGATCCGCCACGAGCCGCCTCAGACCTTCTCGACTTCCGGCCTGCCGAGCAGGCCGGAGGGCAGGAAGATCAGCACGATCACCAGAATGGAGAACGCGGCGACGTCCTTGTATTCGACCGAGAAATAGGCGGACCAGAGGGTCTCGATCAGGCCGATCAGCAGCCCGCCCAGCATCGCGCCCGGCAGCGAGCCGATGCCGCCGAGGACCGCGGCCGTGAAGGCTTTCACCCCGGCCACGAAGCCGATGTAGAAATCCGCCACCCCGTAATAGAGCAGGTACATGAGGCCCGCCACGGAGGCGAGCGCCGCGCCCATCACGAAGGTCAGCGAGATGGTGCGGTCGACGTCGACCCCGAGCAGCGCGGCCATCTTGCTGTCCTGCTCGCAGGCGCGCTGCGCGCGGCCGAAGGACGTCCGCGTGACGATCAGCCAGAACGCGATCATCGAGACGATCGTCGTCAGCACGATGATCACCTGCACGTTCGAGATGTTGACGACGAAGCCGTCGCCGCCCTCGGACTGCCAGAAATAGCCGCGCACCACCGGCGGCAGCGGCTTGACCCGCGCGCCCTGCGCGACCTGGACGTAGTTCTGGAGAAAGATCGCCATGCCGATGGCGGAGATCAGCGGCGCCAGCCGGAACGAGCCCCGGAGCGGCCGATAGGCGATCCGCTCCACAGTCCAGCCATAGAGTGCGGTCAAAGCCATCGCCACGACCAGCACGATCAGCAGCGCCAGCGGCGCGAATGCGACGCCGAGCGCCGCGAGGGCGAGATAGACGATGAGCGCCAGGAACGCGCCGACCATGAAGATGTCGCCATGAGCGAAATTGATCATGCCGACGATGCCGTAGACCATCGTGTAACCGATGGCGATGAGCCCGTAGATCGAGCCGAGCGTGACGCCGTTGATCAGTTGCTGCGCGAAATACTCCATCGGGTGATGTCGCTTCCTTCGCGTTGCCGACTTCGCTTCCGCGCCCCGACTCAGGGGCGGCGCCCCTTCCGTGGGCGAGCACGGTTGGTGTGCAGTCTTAGCAAGCGTCGCGGGACGCCACAACGCGCCGGACGTGCTTCGCACACGTTCGACGACGGGAAACTGGAACGCCGGGCGTCGCTTTCCGCCGGTCGCGCGGGCGCTATCTTGTCTTGTTTTCCCGAGCGCCCGCGCACGCCTCGTGAGGGACGCCGCGGGCCAGGCGTTTTGCGTGCGTGTAGAGGATGACTGGGCCAGAGCCGCCCATCGGGGATCAGGCCGCGTATGACGGCGACGTTTGAGCATCAGCAAGGCCAGGGGAGAGCGGACATAGGGGGTTCTCGGCGCGCCGGCAAAGTTTCCTGGGCCGCCGCGGGCCTCGTGCTCGCCGCGGTCCCGCTGGCTCGCGCGCAGACGCCCGATCTCCAGGCGGCCTTCTCCAAGGCGTTCACCGGGGTCGAGGCGTGCATCGCGATTCGCGACGTCGCAGCCGGGACCGCGCCGGCGAGTTCCGGACAGCCGACCTGCGAGCGCCGCCTGCCGCCTTGCGCGACCTTCGACATACCGGCGAGCGTCATCGCGCTCGACCGCGGCGTCGTTCCGGACGCTGGCGCGCGGGTGAAGCGCAATCCGCCGATCGAGGGCGATCCGCCCGACGGGGTGAGCCTGCGCGATGCGTTCCGCACCGGGGCGGCCTGGGTCTATGAGGAGGTCTCGCGGCGGATCGGCTCCGACGCCTTTGCCAAGGCCCTCGCGGCGATGCGCTACGGAAACGCCGACTCGGGCGGTCCCGTGGAGCGGCTCGGTCGTGGCGACCGGCCGGACGGTCTCGCGCTTAACCCGGTCGAGCAGGTCGAGTTCCTCGCGCGGCTGAAGCGCGGCGAACTGCCGACTTCGGCGGAGTCGCAGGCCCGGACGGTCGAGATCGTGCCGACGGAGCGCTGGGGCGAGGCCACGGTGGCGATCAAGAGCGGCGCCTGCGACGGCGCGGCCTGGTCGGTGGGCTGGGTCGATCGGGACGGACGCAGCACGGTTTTCGCGGCGCTCGAAAGCGGCGGGGAGGGCATGTCCGCCGACGACGCCGTGAAGCGGGCGAAGCAGTTCATCGTCGAGGCGGGGCTCGCGCCGCCCCCGCGGTGAGGCGGCCGCGGCCCGTCATTGTGCGGACGGGCGCGGCGGCCTATTTCGGGCTCTGCACCCGGAGGCGCCCATGGATATTCTTTCGACCGCCGAAGAGTGGGCCCGCGAAGGGCGCTCGGTCGCGCTCGCCACTGTGGTGGAGACCTGGGGATCGGCGCCCCGGCCGGTCGGCAGCCATCTGGTGATCGACGCCGACGGCGACTTCCAGGGCTCAGTGTCAGGCGGCTGCGTCGAAGGCGCGGTCGTCAGCGAAGCCGCCGAGGTGATCGCCTCCGGAGAGCCCCGGCTGCTCGAGTTCGGGGTCGCGGACGAGACCGCCTGGCGCGTCGGGCTGTCGTGCGGCGGCCGCATCAGGGTTTTCGTCGAGAAGCTGGCATGAAGCTCGATCTGCTCGCCGCGCTGAACGCGGCGCGGGCGGCCCGGCGGCCCGCCGTCGTCGTGAACGCCGCCTTTCGAGAATGCTTCACGTGCTGCTTCACATGGGCCGGCACGATGGGCCGATGACGTCCGA
>NZ_JBJKEX010000126.1:0-7725 GCF_045505405.1 Hansschlegelia beijingensis
CCGGCGGCCCCGACCGGGACGCCGCGCTCCAGCGCGTCCGCCACGGCGGCCTTCAGGCGAGGGGACTCGGCGAGCCCCAGATAGTCGTTGGAGGCGAAATCCGCGCCCTGCCGCGGCGCGAGCCGCCGTCTGCGGCTCCTGCGTTCAAGGCCCTGAAGCGCGGCCTCGAAGCGCGCGACGCGGCTCATCCGAGCGGATCCAGCTCCTCCGGCTCGATCCCAAGGCGCCGGAACAGCTTCGCGTCGTGGTCCTCGCCCGGATTGTCGGCGGTGAGCAGGGTTTCGCCGCAGAAGATCGAGTTCGCGCCGGCGAGGAAGCACAGCGCCTGGGTCTCGTCCGACATCTCGGTGCGCCCGGCGGACAGCCGCACATGGCTCTCCGGCATCATGATGCGCGCGAGCGCGATGGTGCGGACGAAGTCCAGCGCGTCGATCGTCTCGGCGTTCTCGAGCTTGGTGCCGGGGATCGGGATCAGCATGTTGATCGGCACGCTCTCCGGCGCCTCGTCCATGTTGGCGAGCGTGACCAGCATGTCGATGCGGTCGTCGACCGTCTCGCCCATGCCAAGGATGCCGCCGGCGCAGACCTTCATGCCGGCCGAGCGGACGTTGTCGAGCGTCTCGAGCCGGTCCGCGAAAGTGCGCGTGGTGATGATCTCGGAGTAGTAGCGCTCAGAGGTGTCGAGGTTGTGGTTGTAGTAATCGAGGCCGGCGTCCTTGAGCCGCAGCGCCTGCTCGGGGCTCAGCATGCCGAGCGTCATGCAGGTCTCCATGCCGAGGGCCTTCACGCCCTCCACCATGGCGACGACCATCTCCATGTCGCGCTCTTTCGGAGACCGCCAGGCCGCGCCCATGCAATAGCGGGTGGCGCCGCCCTCCTTGGCCTTGCGGGCCTCGGCGAGCACCCGCTCGACCTCCATGAGCTTGGACGCCTTGAGCTTCTCGCCGGGCATGCGGGCGGACTGGCTGCAATAGCCGCAGTCCTCCGGGCAGCCGCCGGTCTTGATCGACAGCAGCTTGGACATCTGGACGCGGTTCGGGTCGAAGGTCCGGCGGTGGACGGTCTGCGCCTCGAACATGAGGTCCGCGAACGGCAGATCGTAGATCCGCCGCGCGTCCTCGCGCGTCCAGAGGGTCCGTGCCGGCGCGCGTCCCGCCGCCTGAGCCAGATCGATAAGCGCCATCCGCCGCCCGTTTCAGAGGTTCCTGCAGGCGGCCATCGCTTACACAGATCGCGCTGCGCTGCAAACCCGCTGAAGGTCGAGGCTCCTGCGCGTCGCCCGCGCAGCGGCGTCGCCGCTCAGGGCAGCGGGATGAACTCGCCGCGGTCGTCGGGCGGCAGGTCGAACAGGCCGTTCCCCCACGCGCCGCGCCGCCAGTCCTCCTTCGCGGCCTCGATCCGCTCCCGGCTCGAAGACACGAAGTTCCACCAGATGTAGCGCGGCTTGCCCATCGTGGCGCCGCCGAGCGCCATCAGCCGGGCGCCGGCGTCCCCGGCCGCGACCGTGATCGGATCGCCCGGGCGGAACACCATCATCTGGCCCGGTTCGAAGGTCCGCCCGGCGATCGAGATCGAGCCTTCGAGCACATAGAGGCCACGGTCCTCATGATCGTCCGGCAGGGGAAAGCGCGCGCCCGGCTGTAGCGCCACGTCGGCGTAGAAGGTCTCGGAGAAGACGCTGGCCGGCGCGGTCTCCCCATAGGCCCGGCCGAGAATCAGCCGCAGGCTGACGCCGTCGGCCTCGATCACCGGCAAGGCTTCCTTGCCGTGATGCTCGAAGCTCGGCGCGACCTCCTCGCGGTCCTCGGGCAGGGCCACCCAGGTCTGGATGCCGTACAGGCTGTGCGGCGCCTGGCGGGTCTCGAGGCTGGTCCGCTCCGAATGGGTGACGCCGCGCCCGGCGACCATCCAGTTGACCGCGCCGGGCAGGATCATCTGGTTCGAGCCGAGGCTGTCGCGGTGCTGAAACTCGCCGCGGAAGAGGTAGGTCACGGTCGCGAGCCCGATATGCGGATGGGGCCGCACGTCGACGCCCTTGCCGGTCAGGAACTCGGCCGGTCCGGCCTGATCGAAGAAGATGAAGGGGCCGACCATCTGCCGCTTGGGCGCGGGCAGGGCGCGCCGCACCTCGAACCCGCCGAGATCATGCGCCCGGGGAATAATCAGGGTCTCGATCGAGTCGAGATCCGCGGCGTCCGGGCAACCGGGCTCGAGGGCGGGATTCCAGCTCATGACGCCTCCTGTTCAGCGCACGTTACGCGACCGGAACCCCCGCGTCAGCGGCGCTGCGGCTCCAGCCGCACGAGCCGCTTGCGCAGCCAGTCCCGCAGCATGGCCTTCTCGTAGGCCAGCCGGTCGCTCGAGGACCGGGCGGCGAGGTTGGACAGATAGTTCGTGTCCGTCACGGTCTCCTCGCCCTGCGCGATCGTGCGGCCACGTTCGGTGACCCTGTAGCGGAGCTTCACGCGCGGCGGCGTGGTGTCGCGGAGGACGCGGACGCTGTCGCCGGGCGGGATGCGCCACGGCTCGAAGCGACCCGCGGGCTGGAGGTCGAGCAACTCGATCGAGGAGCTGCGTCCGGGCGGCAGCATCTGGTCGCCGATCCGCTCGAGATATCGCGCAAGCTCGCGGAACATGCCGTTGCGCTCCTGCGCGCTGCGGACGTCCCAGCTGGAGACGGTCTTGGCCGGCGCGAACCGCACGGCGACGTCGGCGCTCGCGCCCGGAGGGTCGGCGAAGGCCGCCAGCACGAAAGCCAGCGCGTACAGAACCGGCTTGGTCGCGGCCCTGCAGAAAGACCTCTGCACCGCCGCCGTGGCGATCTTCCTGCTCAACATGGCCTCTCCTGATCTGCCCCTGACCGTCGCGGGTCGGCGACCGTCTCCGCGCGAGCCGGAGCCAGTCGCTCCGCCAGAATTCACATCCTCCGCGCATCCTAGTGGAGGATTAGTGTGGGTCAGAACTCGTAGATATTCCCGAACGGGCGACAAGCGGTGACTTGTATATCGTAATAACGAGCGACCTCACGTTGCATGCGGCATGTCGATGCGCCGTCAGGCTGCCGAAATGCTCGTTTTTTAGAAGAACTATAATTCCAGATTAGAGTTATTATACTTCACAAGTGCAAATCAATCATTGCAAGCCCGGAATATCTCGCGGTAACGAGCGGAATACTGAGTGCTTCCGGGGAGATCTCGTTCCATGTCCAGGCTGTCGTGCGCGCTTTCAGCGGCCGTGTCCTGCGCCGCGCTTCTGGCGGCCCAGCCTGCGCTGGCGCAGGACGCGACTCCGCTGCAGGAGATCACGGTCCAGGGCGCGGCCGGGGTTGGTCCTGTAACCGGCGGCGCGCCGGGCGTCGTGACCAATGACGGCTACGTGGCGAAGACCACGCGCACCGCGACCAAGACCGACACGCCGGTCAACGAAGCGCCGGTCACGATCAATACGGTGACCCAGCAGCAGCTGCAGGACCGCCTCCCGCAGACGCTTGCGGATGCGCTCGCCTACACCCCCGGAGTCCGCGTGGGCGCCTACGGGTTCGACGATCGCTTCGACAGCTTCACCATCCGGGGCGTGGACGTCACCTACACCGGCGTGTTCCGGGACGGGCTGCGGCAGTTCAACAGCCCGAGCGGCCTGTTCCGACTGGAGCCCTATGGGCTGGAGTCGATCTCGATCCTCAAGGGTCCCGCCTCGTCCATCTACGGCGCGAGTTCGTCGGTCGGCATCATCGACCTGATTTCGAAGCGGCCGACGGACTACAAGTTCGCTGAGATCGAACTCCAGGGCGGCTCCTGGGATCGCAAGCAGTTCAGCTTCGACGTCGGCGGCCCGCTCAATGAGGAAGGCACCGTCCTTTTCCGGCTGACCGGGCTCGGGCGTGACGCCAACACGAACCTGCCGGGCGTGCCGGACGACCGCCTCTTCATCGCGCCGGCCGTGACGTTCCAGCCGACCGAGGACACCAAGCTCACCATCCTCTCGGAGTTCATGGCTTCGACGCTGGGCGGCTCCACCGCCTACAACAACACCTATGCGCCGTATGTCCTGAAGGACGGCACGGTCACCCAGCAGCCGACCGGGGCGATCAAGGACATTCTGTTCAACCCCGATTACAACCAGTTCACGCAGCAGCAGGGCCGCGTCGGCTACGAGTTCGAGCATCGGTTCAACGACGCGGTTTCGGTCCATCAGAACGTGCGCTGGTCCGGGCTTACGACCAACGAACGGTTCGCGGACGCCGGCGGGACCTATGCGGGCCAGGTCAAGGAGGAGGTCAGCGCCTTTGCGGCGGACACCTACCTGAAGACCCAGCTCGCGACCGGGCCCGTGGGGCACACGATCCTGAGCGGCGTCGACTTCGGCCACCTCAACTACGATTCCAGGATCGGCTACAATTTCGCGGCAGCCGAGGATCCGGATCTGCCCGACCCGACCAAGCAGAAGCAGCGTCTGGTGGGCGTCTACGTTCAGGATGAGCTCAAGGCCGGCCCGTGGCGGTTGCTGCTCTCAGGCCGCCATGACTGGATGGACAGCACCTATCGCGTGCCCGGCGCCCCCGCCGCCAAGCAGAACGAAGGCGCCTTCACGGGCCGCGCCGGGCTGAGCTACGTCACCGAGTTCGGCGTCACGCCCTTCGTCAGCTACGGCACGTCGTTCAACCCCAACTCCGGCACCGTGATCGATCCCGACGGGGCGGGCCCGCTGACGGGCGGCGTGGCCAAGCCCACCAAGGGCGAGGCGGCCGAGGCTGGCGTGAAGTACGCCGTTCCGGGATACAACGCCAACATCAACGCCTCGCTCTTCTGGCTGAAGCAGAGGGACGGCATCGTCTACACGGTCGTCGACAGCATCAACCGGCAGACGCAGCTCGATTTCCGCTCGCGCGGCTTCGAGGTCGAAGCCACCGCGTCTCTCGCAAACGGGATCGATCTGCTGGCGAGCTACAGCTACACCGACACCAAGATCCTGAAGCTGTCGCCCGACACCGTCGGCAATGAGGTGAACAGCGTCCCCAAGCACGCCTTCTCGATGTGGGCCGGGTACCAATTCAAGCAGGGCGCGGCGAAGGGGCTCGGTCTGGGCGCCGGCGTCCGTTACACCGGCTCGAGCTTCGGCGATGACTACAATCGGGCGGTCATCAAGAACAAGCCGCGCGCCTTCGTCGACGCGAAGCTGAGCTACGACTTCGAGGCTATCGATCCGAAGCTGAAGGGCGTCTCCGCGCAGCTGAACGCGACCAACCTGCTCGACAAGGTCGAGCAGGTCTGCACGGCGAGCTATTGCTACTTCAACCAGGGCCGGAAGGTCATCGCGAGCCTGCGTTACCGCTGGTGAGCCTCGCTCGCGCGTCCACAGGGCCGCGCGAGCGGTCCATGCCTTCGCCCGCCACGATCATCGTCGGGCTGGGCGGGCTCTATGTCGCGCAGAGCGTGATCGGCGGGGTGGTGTTCACGGGCCTCCCCGCCGTGCTGCGCAAGAACGGCGCTTCGCTGAACGACATCGCGTTCATCCTGCTCACCGTCCTGCCGTGGTCGTTCAAGTTCCTCTGGTCGCCGGCGGTCGAGCGTTACCGCTCGCCGCGCTCGGGGCGGAGGCGATCGCGTGAGGTGGTGGCGATCGTCGGCGCCTTCGCGGTCGCCATGATCGTCGCCTGCGCGCTCATCGGCCCCGGCGCGCTGCTGCCCCTCACCGTGGCCATGATGGCGGCTTCCTTCGCGTCGGCGACGCTCGACATCGCATGCGACGGCCATGCGGTCGAAAGCCTGGCGGAGCGGAACCGGGGCTGGGGCAACGCCGCCCAGGTCGGGGGCGCCTATCTGGGCGCCGCGATCGGCGGGGGCCTGTTCCTCGTCCTGATCGATCATCTCGGCTGGCAGCCGGCGACCCTCGTCATGGCCGGAGTGCTCATCGCGCTCGGCCTCCCGTTCCTGCTGACGCCAGACCCGCGACGCGCCGCTCGCGAGGATCGTCCGCCGCAGTCGATCATGGCGGCGCTGCGACGCCCTGAGATGCGGTCAGGCCTGCTGCTCGTCGCCGTCTACGTTCTCGGGGCGAAATGGGCGTCGATCCTGATCGGCCCGTTCCTGATCGATTCAGGCCTCAGCCTGACCGCGCTCGGGACGCTGAACGGCGTCGGAATCACCGTCTCGGGCCTGGTGGGGGCTTTCGGGGGCGGCTGGCTCGTCCGGCGCTTCGGCGCCTTCCCGATCATGTCGGGCGCGCTGGCGCTGACCGCGCTCGGCCTCGCGGGCTTCGCCCTGGTGGCGGTGGCGGGGGTCAAGGCGCCGGCCGCGCTCGGAGCGCTGATGCTGCTCGGCTCGCTGTCGTTCTCGCTGGGGGTCGTCGCGCTCTATTCCGAGCTGATGGGGCGCGCCTCGCTGGATCAGGCCGGCGTCGATTTCACGCTGTTCCAGAGCATGGACGCGATCGTCAGCGTGATCGGCTGGTGGCTCGTCAGCGCGGTGGGCGACCGGCTCGGCTTCGCGGTGTGCTTCGGCGCGGCCGCTGTCCTGGGGCTCGCGGCGCTGGTCGCGCTGCCGTTTCTTGCGCGCGGGGAATCAGCCCGCGCGCGGGAGGCCCAGCAGGGCGCGTGAGAATTCCTGCGGATCGAAGGGCTCGAGGTCGTCGACTCCTTCGCCGACGCCGATGAAATGCACCGGCAGCTTGTACTTCTCGGCGACCGCCACGAGGATGCCGCCGCGCGCCGTGCCGTCGAGCTTGGTCATCACCAGGCCGGTGACGCCCGCAACCTTGCCGAACGCGTCGACCTGGCCGAGCGCGTTCTGCCCGGTCGTGGCGTCGAGCACCAGCAGGCTGTCATGCGGCGCGGACGGGTCGAGCTTCTTCAGCACCCGCACGATCTTCTCGAGCTCAGCCATCAGACCGGCCTTGTTCTGCAGCCGGCCGGCGGTGTCGATGATCAGCAGGTCGGCGTCCTCGGCCTTGGCCTTCTGCCACGCCTCGTAGACCAGCGCGGCGGCGTCGGCGCCGGTCTCCTTCGAGACGAAGATCGCGTCGGCGCGCTTGGCCCAGACCGCGAGTTGCTCCACCGCCGCGGCGCGGAATGTGTCGCCGGCGGCGAGCACGGCCTTGAGGCCGGCCGTGCGGTAGCTCTCGGCGATCTTGCCGATGGTGGTGGTCTTGCCGGAGCCGTTGACGCCGACGACGAGGATCACGGCCGGTCGCGCGCTCTCCGGCGGGTCGAGCGGCTTCGCCACCGGCTCCAGCACGCGCGCCACCTCCGCCGCCACGATCCCCCTGACGCTTTCGCCGTCGAGCGCCCGCGCGTGCCGCGCGCGGCCGACCGCCTCGGTGACGCGCTCGGCGGTCGCGATCCCGAGGTCGGAGCGGATCAGCAGGTCCTCGAGCTCGTCGAGCGTGGCGGCGTCGAGCTTCTCCTTGGTGAAGAGATCCGTGATGCCGCGCGTGAGCGACGAGGAGGTCTTCGACAGGCCCTGACGGAGCCGCGAGAACCAGCCGGAGGATTGGGACGCGTCGGTCATGGCTCGATCTTCTCGGCGGAGAGAGGCGGTCTGATAGTCATGCGGCGCTCAGGGCGCGGCCGTCGTGGCCGGCGATGAGCACATCCAGAAACGCGCCCTTCGCGGACGCGGCGGTGAGCCGAACGGTCGAAAAGTCGGCCGCGCGCGCGACGAGGCCGCCCTCGGCGAGCACGTTGAGCCGCGCGCCGACATGGCCGTCGAGATGACGCGCGAGCCGCTC
>NZ_JBJKEX010000127.1:0-7725 GCF_045505405.1 Hansschlegelia beijingensis
GAGCAGGTGATCGCCGCGGCGCGACAGGCCGGGATCGACGACGTCGCCCTGGGCGGGCTCGCGGCCGTCACCGTGACGAGGCCGAGCCGCGACGTCTCGGTCGCCGAGATACAGGCGCTGCTGACCGCGCGCTTCGCCGCCGACGCCGATCTCCCGGCGGAGGCGGTGGCGGTCACGCTCGACCAGGAAGGCCCGCTGCGCCTCGATCCGCGCGACACGGGACCGCTTCAGCTCGCCCGCTTCGCGCTCGACCGCTCGACGGGTCGTTTCGAGGCCGAGATCGAGGCGCGCGAGCGTCACGGCGCAAGAGCCGCCGCCGTCGTGACCGGCACGGCCGCCGAGACTGTCGAAACCGCGACCCTCCTCCGCCCGCTGTCGCGTGGAGATCTGGTGACGGCCGCCGACGTCAGGATCGAGCGCCGCCCGCGCCTGGCGGGATCGGAGCCGCTCGCGCTCGACATCGTCGGGCTCGCCGCGCGCCGGCCGCTCCGGGAGGGCCAGGCGCTTCGGGAGGCCGACCTGATGCGGCCGCAGCATGTGCAGCGCGGCGGGTTCATCACCCTGGTCTACGCCGCCGACGGCCTCTCCCTGTCGCTGAAGGCCAAGGCTCTCGCCGCCGGCGCCGCCGGCGACGTGATCGCCGTCCAGAACCTGCAGTCCAAGCGCGTCGTCAACGGCGTCGTCACGGGGCCTTCCGAGGTGACCGTCACCGCCCCCACGACCACCGTCGCCCGCCGCTGACGAAGGAGCGCCAGTCATGTCGCAGCGCCACGTCCTCCGCCTTCTTTCGCTCGGCGTCGCCGCCCTCTCGCTCGCAGGCTGCGGCGCGGCGGACCGGCTCGCCAATGTCGGCAAGCAGCCGTCGCTCTCGGCGATCGAGAACCCCACCACTCAGCCGGGCTACAAGCCCGTGCAGATGCCGATGCCCGAGGTGATGCCGGTCTCGTACCAGCCGAACTCGCTGTGGCAGGCCGGCGCGACCGGCTTCTTCAAGGACCCGCGCGCCAAGCGCGTCGGCGACCTGCTGACTGTGCGGGTCCAGATCACCGACAAGGCGGAGATCGAGAACACCACCAAGCGCGCGCGCAGCAGCTCCGAACAGTCCGGCGTCGACAATTTCCTCGGCTTCGAGACCAAGCTCGGCAAGCTCCTGCCGAACGCCGTCGACCCCTCGAACCTGATCAAGGCGGGCTCCACCGCCTCGAGCGAGGGCGCAGGCTCGGTGGATCGCAAGGAGACGCTGACCACCAACGTCGCGGCGGTCGTGACCCAGGTGCTGCCCAACGGCTCGCTGGTCATCGAGGGCAAGCAGGAGATCCGGGTCAATTTCGAGGTGCGCGAGCTGATCGTCGCGGGCATCGTGCGCACCGAGGACATCGACGCCGACAACACGATCGCGAGCGAGAAGATCGCCCAGGCCCGCATCGCCTATGGCGGTCGCGGCCAGATCACCGACGTGCAGCAGCCTCGCTACGGCCAGCAGGTGATGGACGTGCTGCTGCCCTTCTGAGGCTGTTCTTCCAGAGATCGCGGGAGCGGGCCGGCGCCGGCCCTCCCCCGCGGCGCCCGAAGGGCGGCGTCCACCCCGCCCTTCGGACCTGAGCGGCCGCCGGCTCCCCCCGGCGGCCGCTGACGGCTCAGCCGTAGCGGTTCCGGCCCGGCGAACTGCGCTGGCAGAAGAACACGATGAGGATGATCGCGCCGATCACCGGCAGGAACAGCCAGAGGTAGTTCCAGCCGCTGCGATCGGTGTCGTGCAGCCTGCGGACCGCGACGGAAATTCCCGGGATCAGCAGCGCGAGCTGCCATATCGACGATATCGGGTCGATGTGCCCGCTGGTTCCGAATAGCGCGGCGTCCAGCAGCCCAGCCACGATCGAGCTCAGCACGACGAACAGCAGGGCGTACCAGTATTCGGAGCGTGACGACCGCCCGGAGAAAGTCGCGTAGTTCGAGAAGAACAGCCGCGTGGCCTCTATGAAGCCGACCGACCTCGGGCCGACCTCGGGCCGGGAGGTCACCAGCGGAACCGACGAACGGCCGGTCTGTCCCGATCCGGGCGCCCGGAGAAGGTCGGTGTCAGCCAAGGTCCGCCATCCCGAAGCTTCGGACCAGACCTGCGTGCGGGAGTCGATCACCCCCTCGGACGCCAGCGCCGCGATCTGTTCTCTCGAGAACGGTCCCTTACTTTCCGACCCCGCAAGGTAGAACCACGCGTCCGACTGGCTCATCCACTCTCCCCCTGAAGCGTGGGAGGAGCTTACCCGAAGCTCGCCCGCCCCGGGCGGAAGACTTTCGTCCCGCCTATGACTTTCCGGCCTTGCCGGGCTTCAGCCGCAGCACCCGGCCGTCGTCGCTGTCGGTGAGCAGGTAAAGCAGGCCGTCCGGCCCCTGACGGACGTCACGGATGCGCTCACCGAGATCCTCGAGCAGGCGCTCCTCGTGCACGACCTTTCCGTCCGCGAGTTCGAGCCGGGCGAGCATCGGGATCGCCAGTCCGCCCACGAACACGCTGCCCTGCCAGCCCGGATAGGCGTCGCCCGTGTAGAAGACGAGGCCGGACGGGCCGATCGAGGGATCCCAGTAATAGACCGGCTGCTCCATGCCCTCCTTCTCGGACCCCTCGCCGAGCTTCGCGCCGGAGTACTCGCGGCCGTAGGTGACCACCGGCCAGCCATAGTTCTTGCCGGCCTCCGGGCGGTTCAGTTCGTCGCCGCCGCGAGGGCCATGCTCGACCGTCCAGAGCCGGCCGGTCCCGGGCTCGATGGCCGCTCCCTGGATGTTGCGGTGGCCGTAGGACCAGATCTCCGGCTTGGCGTCGGGGCGGCCGGCGAACGGATTGTCGGCCGCGGGCGTCCCGTCCGGCTCCAGCCGGATCACCTTGCCGAGCGTCTCGTCGAGCGCCTGCGCCTTGACGCGGAACTGTTCGTCCGAGCGCTCGCCGGTGGTGACGAACAGCTTGCCGTCGGGCGCGAAAACGATGCGCGAGCCAAAATGCTTGGTCGAGGCGTATTTCGGCGTCTGGCGCCAGATCACCTGGACGTCTTCGAGCCGCGCGGCGCTGTCGGCGAGCCGGCCGCGGCCGAGCGCCGTGCCGTTGACCCCGCCCTCGCCGGCTTCCGCGAATGTGAAGTAGACGAGCCGGTTCTTGCCGAAGTCAGGCGAGATCGCGACGTCGAACAGGCCGCCCTGCCCGCGCGCGTCGACTTTCGGCAGGCCGGTGACCGGCGCCGAGACCTTGCCGTCGGGCGAAACCAGCCGCAGCCGGCCCGCCTTCTCGGTCACCAGCATGCGCCCGCCCGGAAGAAAGGCGAGCCCCCACGGGCGCTCCAGCCCATCCGCCACCGTCTCGACCGAGATCGCCGGCTGAGGCTGCGCGGCGTCGCTACGCGCACGGGTCTGGGCCGCCGCGAACGCCGTCGCCGCCATTCCGGCGATCGCACAGACGGCGACAGCGCCCATCGCGGTTCGTGCCAGGCTGCGCTGACGCATATCGTGTCTCCCTCCGCCGCGGGGGACATGTAGCGCCGCCGCCGCGCCCTTCAAAGCACGGCGCGGTCACCTGTCCGCGAAGGCGTCGGTCGCGCGGATGAGACGATCGAGGATGCCGGGCTCCGAAAAGGCGTGACCGGCGTCCGGCACGAGGTGGAACTCCGCCTCCGGCCAGGCGCGCTTCAGGTCCCATGCGGTGACGACCGGGGTCGCGACATCGTAGCGGCCCTGCACGATGATCCCCGGGATGCCGCTCAGCCGGTGCGCGTCGCGGATGAGTTGCCCCTCATCGAGCCAGCCCGCGTGGGTGAAGTAGTGGTTCTCGATGCGGGCGAAGGCGAGCGCATAGGCGTCGCCGCCGTGCTGGCCGGCGAGCGCAGGGTCCGGCAGCAGCGTTATGGTCTCGCCTTCCCAGACGCTCCACGCCTTCGCGGCCGCCAGGCGAACGGAGCGTTCGGGGCTGGTCAGGCGTCTGCGGTAGGCGGCGATCAGGTCGCCCCGCTCCTCCGCGGGTATCGGCGCGAGGAAGCTTTCCCATTTGTCCGGGAACAGCAGCGAAGCGCCCGACTGGTAGTACCATTCCAGCTCGAACCGCCGCAGCGTGAAGATCCCGCGCAGGATCAGCCCGGTGACGCGCTCCGGATGGGTCTCCGCATAAGCGAGCGCCAGCGTCGAGCCCCAGGAGCCGCCGAACACCAGCCAGCGCTCGGCGCCGGTCAGTTCGCGCAGCCGCTCCATGTCCGCCACGAGATGCCAGGTGGTGTTCGCCTCGAGCTCCGCATGGGGCGTCGAGCGGCCGCAGCCGCGCTGGTCGAACAGCAGGATCCGATAGCGCGCCGGATCGAACAGCCGCCGGTGCGCCGCGCCGCAGCCGCCGCCGGGGCCGCCATGCAGGAACACCACCGGCTGCCCTTCCGGGTTGCCGCAAAGCTCCCAGTAGACCCGGTGGCCGTCCCCGACATCGAGATGACCGTGCCGGTAAGGCTCGATCGGGGGGTAGAGCTTGCGTCGCGCTCCGCCCGTCTCCGGCTCGCTCGCCGCGTCCGCCATGAATCATCTCCCGCCACCCGTCACGGTCGCCCCCTGAGCGGCGTGCGTCAACGTTCCGGCGCCCGGCAGAAACTGCCGCTCGGCAGCGGATGCGCGGTCAGCCGGTCCCGCCAACAGCCCCTCAGCCTTTGAAAATGCTCGCTTATTCGACTGGCGCGCCGTTTGCGTGACGGTCACGGAGAGGCCGCGGCTTGCGCGCGCGGCCTGATGAGGTTCTGCGGCTTCGGGAGACGGCAATGGGTATCTTCGGCGCGCTGACGACGGCGGTGAGCGGGCTCCAGGCGCAGTCCTATGCGCTTGAAAACATCTCGGGCAACATCGCGAACTCGCAGACCACCGGGTACAAGCGCACCGACACCTCCTTCGCGGACCTCGTGCTGAGCGGCGACCTCAACGTCAACCGCCAGGTCGCCGGTTCGGTCCAGGCGTTCTCGCGCTCAAGCAACGACGTGCAGGGCACCCTGCAGGCCTCGAGCTCCGGCACCTCGATCGCGATCAACGGCCCGGGCTTCTTCGTCGTGCAGGACAACACCGGCCAGGTCGATGGCAAGCCGACCTTCGGCGGCGGCGATCTCTACACGCGCCGCGGCGACTTCACCGTCGACAAGAACGGCTACGTGGTCAACGGCGCGGGCTATTACCTGAAGGGGCTGGCGGTCGACTCGCGGACCGGCAACCCGACCGGCTCGGCCTCCGAAATCATCAAGCTGTCGAACGACTTCTATCCGGCCGAGGCGACCACCTCGGTGACCTACCGCGCTAACCTTCCCTCGGCGCCGCAGACCGCCAACTACGTCTCCGGCGACGAGAGCTCATGGCTGCTCGGCGCGAGCTTCGGCGCCAGCGTCACGGCCGACCAGTCGGATGCGTTCATCGCAAGCAGCGTCAGCGGCGACGCGGTGACGGTCTATGACGACAAGGGCACCGCCTACGACGTCCAGTTCCGCTGGGGCAAGGTGACGAACGAGAACGCGACGTCGGGCGCGCAGGACACCTGGGCGCTCTACTACCTTTCCGATCCGACGGCGACGGGCTCGGAGGCCGCCTGGACCAAGGTGGACGCCAATCCGTCGGCGGCCGGAACGCAGAACTACGTGTTCAACTCCGACGGCGCGCTCGTGACGCCGACCGACGGCGTCACCTCGATCGCCAACCTGACGATCGACGGCAAATCGCTCGGCGCGGTCACGCTCGACCACGGCACCGGGCTGACCCAGTACGCCGACACCAATGGCGGCGTGACGACGAAGCAGCTGACGCAGAACGGCGTCTCGTCCGGCAACGTGGTCAGCGTCTCGATCAATGACGGCGGCCTCGTCAACGCGACCTATTCGAACGGGAAGTCGCGCACGCTCTACAAGGTCCCTGTGGTGAGCTTCTACGCCGAGAACCAGCTCTCCCATGTCGACGGCGGCGCCTATCAGCAGACGGTCGCGTCCGGCGCGCCGATCGCCGGCGAAGGCGAGATCGTGGGCTCCGCGCTCGAGCAGTCGAACGTCGACATCGCCGACGAGTTCTCGAAGATGATCGTCACGCAGCAGGCCTACTCGGCCAACACGCGCGTGGTCTCGGCGTCGGACTCGATGATGCAGGACACCCTGAGCATGGTCCGCTGACGGCGGACCAAGCGAGCTCACCTGAGGACCCGACGAGATGGGCCTTTCCTCCGCGCTCGGCGCCGCGCTTTCGGGCCTGAAGGCGAGCCAGTCCGGCCTCGACCTCGTGGCGGCGAACGTCGCCAATGCGGGCTCCCCCGGCTACACCAAGAAGACGCTCGTCACCGAACAGGCGGTGGCGGGCGGCGTCACGGTGGGCGTCAGGGCGGACGACGTGCGCCGCGAGCTCGACGTCTATCTCCAGCGCCAGCTCCGCACCGAGACGGCGGGCGCCAGCTACGCGGCGACGCGCGCGAACTATCTCGATCGGCTGCAGAGCGTCTTCGGCACGCCGGGCGGCGGCCTTTCGCTTGATACGGTCGCCCAGGGCTTCGCGAGCGCACTCGACGCGCTCGCGGCGTCGCCCGACGACCAGAGCGCGCGGTCGAACGTGCTGTCGCGGGCGCAGATCTTCGCGCAGACCCTGAACGCCGCCTCGAGCAGCGTGCAGGAGCTGCGCGGTCAGGCCGATCAGGCCATGAGCGCGGGCGTCGACCGCGCCAACGAGGCGCTGAAGTCGATCGAGAGCCTGACGGCCCAGATCGTCAGGGCGAATGCGCAGGGCCAGTCGACCGCGGCGCTCGAGGACCAACGCGACCAGGCGATCGACACGCTGTCCTCGCTGATGGACGTCAAGGTCGAGGATCTTGGCGCCGGCCAGATCCGCGTGAAGACCCAGAGCGGCCTGTCGCTTTATGACGGCCAGGCCTCGACGCTGCAGTTCCAGCCGTCGAGCACGATCGTCCCGCAGGCGCAGTACGCCTCCGACGCCGACGCCAGCAGCCTCGGAACGATCACGCTGGTGCGGCCTTCGGGCTATTCCGTCGATCTGCTCGGGAGCGGCCAGCTCCGCTCCGGGGAGCTCCGCGCGCTGGCGGATCTGCGCGACAAGACGCTCCCGCAGGCCCAGACGCAGCTCGACGAACTCGCGTCCAGTCTCGCCCAGGCGCTCGGCTCCAACGTCACCTCCGTCAGCCCGACCGCGGGCGGCGTCGACCTCACGACGCAGGGCGCGCTGCCCGGCGACCGGCTCTCCGTCACCTACTCGGTCGGCGGGACCACACGGTCGGTCACGATCGTCAACGTGGGCGACGCGAGCAAGCTGCCGCTCGCTGACGGGCTCACGGCGGACCCGAACGACACCGTCATCGGGATCGACTTCTCGTCGCCGACCGCAGCGGCCGACCTGAACGCGGCGCTTGCGGCGAAGGGGATAGGCCTCAGCGCCGCGGCCAGCGCCGACGGCTTCCGGTTCACGTCGAGCGCGCCCGGCCTCAGCATCTCGGCCGGATCGTCCCGGATCACGGCGACCTCGCTGTCCGGCGACGGGCTCGCGCTGCCGGTCTTCGTCGACGGCGCCGGCGGGGATCCGTACTCGAACAGCCTCGACGGCGGCGCTCAACGGACCGGCTTCGCCGGCCGGATCGCGGTCAATCCGGGCCTGCTGGACGACCCCGCCGCGCTCACCCGCTATGCGGGCGGCGGCCATCCCGAGCTGGAGAAAGGCCGCGCCGGGCGCGACCGCGCC
>NZ_JBJKEX010000128.1:0-7720 GCF_045505405.1 Hansschlegelia beijingensis
GGCCGCAAAGCGGCCGAGGAGGCGCTCGCCAAGGCCAGGAACAAGCGCGACCGGACGGCCGCCCGGGACAGGCTTGCGGCGCTCCCGAAGGCCGGCGACGCGCCAGACCCGTTCCTGATCCGCGCGCAGATCCTGCTCGACCGCGCGCACGCCTCGCCGGGCGCGATCGACGGGCTCTACGGCGACAACATGCGTCGCGCGGTCCGCGCCTTCCGCGAGATGCGGGGACTGCCGGCCGGCGATCAGCTGGACGCCGAGGCCTGGGCGAAACTGTCGGAGGATCAGGCCAAGGCGACGCTGATCTACGAGATCACGCCGGAGGACGAGAACGGCCAGTATGTCGGCAAGCCCCTGCCGACCGACTACGCCAAGCTCGCCAGGATGAAGTGGATCGGCTTCCGTGACGCCGCGGAGATGCTCGCCGAGCGTTTCCATCTCGACGAAGGCCTGATGCGTCGCCTCAATCCGGAGGTCGACTTCAACAAGGCGGGATCGAAGATCCTGGTCGCCGCCACGGGCGAGGATCCCGCGCCCGATCGGCGCGTGCTCCGCATCCTGGTCGACAAGGCCGAGAACGAGCTTCGCGCATTCGACGAAGGCGGAGCGCTGGTGATGGCCGCTCCCGCCACCGTGGGCTCGGGCGACACCCCCTCCCCGAGCGGAACCGTCAAGGTGACGAAGCCCTACCTGAACCCGGTCTACAAATACGACCCGAAGAAGAACTTCCAGCAGGGCAAGAACAAGCGGAAGCTGACGCTGAGGCCCGGCCCGAACGGCCCGGTCGGCAGCATGTGGATCGACCTCGACAAGCCGACCTACGGGATCCACGGAGCGCCCGAGCCGTCGAAGATCGGCAAGACGGAAAGCCACGGCTGCGTCCGCCTGACCAACTGGGACGCGGAGACGCTCGGCAGGCTCGTCGAGCCGAACAGGACCATCGTCGAGTTCAGGTGATCGGCGGGCGACGGTCGTCCGTTCAGCCAAAGAAAAAGGCCCCGGATCGCTCCGGGGCCTTCTCGTTTCGCCAGATGGCGTGGATCAGAAGTCCATGCCGCCCATGCCGCCGCCCGGCATGGCCGGAGCGCCGGAGTCCTTCTTCGGCAGATCGGCGACCATCGCTTCCGTGGTGATCAGCAGCGAGGCGACCGAGGCCGCGTCCTGGAGAGCGGTGCGGACGACCTTGGTCGGGTCGACGATGCCGGCCTCGATCATGTCCACGTACTCTTCGGTCTGCGCGTTGAAGCCGGCCGTCGGGGAGCTGCTCTCGAGCAGCTTGCCCACCACGATCGAGCCCTCGACGCCGGAGTTGGCGGCGATCTGACGGATCGGGGCCTCGAGCGCCTTCAGCACGATGTTGAAGCCGGCCTGGATGTCCGGGTTCTCATGCTTGGTGCCGTCGATGGCCTTCTTGGCGCGCAGCAGGGCGACGCCGCCGCCCGGCACGATGCCTTCCTCGACCGCAGCGCGCGTCGCGTTGAGCGCGTCGTCGATGCGATCCTTCTTTTCCTTGACCTCGACCTCGGTCGCGCCGCCGACGCGGATCACCGCGACGCCGCCCGCGAGCTTGGCGAGACGCTCCTGGAGCTTCTCACGGTCGTAGTCCGAGGTGGTCTCCTCGATCTGGGCCTTGATCTGGGCGACGCGGCCCTCGATCGCGTCCTTCTCGCCGGCGCCGTCGACGATCGTGGTCTTCTCCTTCTCGAGCGTCACCTTCTTGGCGCGGCCGAGCATGTCGAGGGTCACGTTCTCGAGCTTGATGCCGAGGTCTTCCGAGATCACCTGGCCGTTGGTCAGGATCGCGATGTCCTCGAGCATCGCCTTGCGGCGATCGCCGAAGCCCGGCGCCTTGACGGCCGCGACCTTGAGGCCGCCGCGGAGCTTGTTGACCACGAGGGTGGCCAGAGCCTCGCCCTCGATGTCCTCGGCGATGATGACGAGCGGCTTGCCCGACTGCACGACCGCCTCAAGGACGGGCAGGATCGCCTGCAGGCCCGACAGCTTCTTCTCGTGGATGAGGATGTAGGGGTCCTCGAGGTCCGCGATCATCTTCTCGGCGTTGGTGATGAAGTACGGCGAGAGATAGCCGCGGTCGAACTGCATGCCCTCGACCACTTCGAGCTCGGTCTCGAGGCTCTTGGCCTCCTCGACCGTGATGACGCCCTCGTTGCCGACCTTCTGCATGGCGTTGGCGATCATCTCGCCAAATTCCTTCTCGCCATTGGCAGAGATGGTGCCGACCTGCGCGACTTCCTCGGAAGAAGCGATCTTCTTGGAGGACGCCTTGAGGTGCTCGATGACCTTGGCGACGGCGAGATCGACGCCGCGCTTGATGTCCATCGGGTTCATGCCCGCGGTGACGTACTTGGCGCCTTCCTTGACGATCGCCTGGGCCAGGACGGTCGCCGTGGTGGTGCCGTCGCCGGCGAGGTCGTTGGTCTTCGAGGCCACTTCGCGCACCATCTGGGCGCCCATGTTCTCGAACTTGTCCTCGAGCTCGATCTCCTTGGCGACGGTGACGCCGTCCTTGGTGATGCGCGGAGCGCCGAAGGACTTCTCGATCACGACGTTACGACCCTTCGGGCCGAGCGTGACCTTCACCGCATTGGCGAGGATGTCGACGCCGCGCAGCATCTTCTCGCGCGCGTCGGCGGAAAAACGTACGTCTTTCGCAGCCATGTTCATTTGCTCCTTTGAGCGTGTCTGTAATCGGCCGGCTCGCCACGAACCCGAGTGCTCGGGCCTCGCCGTCCGGAAGTAGAAGCGGAGATGATCAGGCGATCACGCCCATGATGTCCGACTCCTTCATGATCAGCAGCTCTTCGCCGTCGATCCTGACTTCGGTGCCGGACCACTTGCCGAACAGGATCTTGTCGCCGGCCTTGACGTCGAGGGCCACGACCTTGCCGCTCTCGTCACGGGCGCCCGGGCCCACGGCGACGACTTCGCCTTCCTGCGGCTTTTCCTTGGCGGTGTCGGGAATGATGATGCCGCCCTTGCTCTTTTCCTCGGCGGTCAGACGACGGACGACCACGCGGTCGTGCAGCGGACGGAAGTTCATGGGTTAAATCCTCTCGAGCGCGCGCAACTGCTTCGCGTTCCAAAATCTTGCCGGCGGTAAGGCCCGCCGGGTTGTTAGCACTCTTTGCGGCTGAGTGCTAACGCGTCGACGAGATACGAACGGCCCCGGGGGCTGTCAAGATTTCGGGATCGGCCTCGTCGGGGAATTTTTTGCGCCCGCCGGACGCCCGCCGGACGGGTGGCCCTTGACCTGCCGCTCCCTCGAAAAACCGCGGCACGCGCCGCCCGCGATCTGCGCCAGACGCCGGATCGAAGCCGTCATCCGCTCGCCGGTCGACAACGGCCGGGGAGCCGCGGCGAGCGCCTCCTGCAACAGGCCTTCGAGCGTGGGCAGGTAGCTCGGGGCCAGCATGATCTCACGCACGAACTGCTCGGGATCTTTCGGCCGGGAGGCGAAGAGGTCCTGGTCGTGATCCTGACCGCGGCGCTTCGCCCGGGCGTAGATCCGGGCGATGCGGCCGCGCACATAGCTCTCGGGCCGGCCCTGAAGGGTGAAATACAGGACCGAGCCGTGGCTGGTGCCGGCGATCGGGAGCTTGCGGAGGTTCCGGCCGCCAAGCCGGTTCGCCTCCGCGAGGTCCGTCGGATTCTCGGTGGCGTAGACGACGGTCGCATGGACGTTGGAGGCGTCCGCGACGCGCGACACGTCGCCATGCAGGCGTAGGGCGGCGCGCATGGCGAACCGGGCGCGGGCCACCCGGCGCAACCTGCGATAGCTCGGGAAATAGAGGTCCGGGTTGAGCGGATGAAGCCGCACCTGCGGGCTGAACGCCAGCGCGCGGAACGTCCGGTCGGGCCTCAGGCGCGCGCAGAGCCGCGTCAGAAGCAGCGCGCCGAAGCCGCCCTTGCTGGTCCCGAGGAACAGCACGCGCTCATAGCCGCCCCGTTCGATGAACCGCACCAGTTCGCGCGCCAGCTTCCGGGCGACCGCGAGATAGTAGAAGCCCTTGAGATCGGAGACGTACAGCGCGTCGCCCGGGAAGGCGTGGCGATAGAGGATGAAGCGGCGGCTCGGCGAGCAGACCACGATCAGGTCGCGGCGATCCTCCCCGGGGCGGTGCTCAAGAAGAACGTCCGGGATGGCCGGAAGCTCGAGGTCGCCGGGGCCCGGGGGTGCAGGCGTCGGATGGGGCGCGTCGCTGAGACTGCGCCGCGCCTCGGCCGAAGCGCGGGCGGCTGGGACCGGGGGCCGATCGCGAACTACGCAGTCGTCTTGCAATCACGCTTCCTTTCGAGGCCGATCGGACCAGACCGGATACACGAGGCGAACGCCGGACGACAGAGCCGCCGCCCTGCTTCTCCGCTTGATTCCCTTCAGTTTAGCGCCGATCGTCAGGTCGATGCCGACTCGCGAAGAGATCGTCGATATCCACACCATGTGCGCCTGTTCGCACACGCGGATGGCGGCGCGCGCGGTCACCCGTTTTTATGACGAGGCGTTGCGCCCGTCTGGGCTCAAGGGCACCCAGTTCATCCTGCTGGCCGCGATCGAGGCCGGCGAGGCGGCTTCGATCACCGACCTAGCGGATCTGATCGACCTCGAACGGACGACGCTCGTCCGCAACCTGCAGCTGTTGCGGAAGGAAGGTCTGGTGGCGCCTGAAAAGGGCCTTCACGGCCGCCGCAAGCCGACGCTCACCGACAAGGGCCGCGCGGCGCTCGACGGGGCGCTGCCGCTATGGCGGCTCGCCCAGACGGAGATGGAGGGGCGGCTCGGCTTCGGCTCCTGGCAGGTCACGCGGCGCAGGCTGGGCGAGCTCCGCAAGGCGGTGGGCTGAGGCTCAGACCGCCACAGCCCGAGAGAAGCGGCATTCGAGCGCCCCTGCCCGGTCGTGGCGGGCGCGGACCCCCGGCTCGCGAATGAAGCCCTGGCGCTCGCAGAAGCGCTGCACGTCCTCGAACGTCACGTCGACCCACAGGGACAGCCGTTCGCCGCCCGAGGCGGCCGCGAACGCGTTCGCTCCGGCGAGCAGCGCGGCCGCCAGTCCCTTGCCGCGGGTTTCGGGCCTCAGGCAGATCATGGAAAGCTCGAACTCCCGCGGCCGGCCGTGCGGCGTCAGGCCGAGCGAGCCCACGACCTCCTCCTCGCAGAACACCAGCCACAGCCTCCCGCCGCGATCGGCGAAGGAGCTCGCCGGGCGATCGAGCGCCTCCGGTCCCGGCCCGTCCGGGGAGCGCTCCTCGGCCGCGTGGCCCATCAGCCGCGCGAGCGTCGGCGCGTCCTCGTCCGTCGCTTCACGGATCACGAATTCCGACATCTGTCGCACAAGCTCCTGAAGCGCGTCGCCGCCGCTGCGTCTCGGTTATGGGGCGGGAGCGGCGCAAGGCGACGCAGCGCCGCGGCGGCAGCCGCGCGCGATCCGATCAAGTCGGCTTGAGGTTCGTCCCGAACCGGTCCGGCGGCGCGCGCCGCGGCGTCGCAGGGCCTATCTTCGCCACTTTCCCGGCGGAGGAACGCAATCGTTCATCCCGCGTAAATGGCGTGGAGCCACACTGCTTCCCCGCCGTCACTCGCCTCCCAAGGAGTCTCCACGGTGATCTTCGTCCGCGCCTCCGTCGCCGCAGTCTGCGGCGCCCTTGCGCTCGGCGTCGGCGCCCTTTGGGCCGCGCCCGCCCTGGCCGATCCGATCGTCATCCCGGCCCCGGATTACGTTCCGAGAGGCGAGGCGCGGGTCGTCGAGCGCTACTACGAGGACGGCCGCGTCATTCGCCGGGTGGAGCGCCGCGCGTACCGGCGCGGCTATGTCGAGGACATGTTCGACGACCCGGGCGACACGGTCTACCGCTACGAGGGGCGGCCCCGCCGCGTCCCCACCAGCCGCCAGCGAGACTACGACGTCTATGACGGCCCGGATCCGTATAGCCGCGACGCCCGCAGCTATCGGTATTACGAGGATCCGCGGTACGACCCGTACAACCGCGAGCCGGAGGTCCGGCGCGGGACGCGACTCGCCGGCCCGCCCTCCGCGGCCGGCGCAGGCCAGGTTCGCCGCTCGATCGACCCGAAATTCGCCCGCACCGTCGTCCCTTACCGGGGTTCGGAGCCGGCCGGCTCGATCGTGATCGACACCAGGGCGCGCTACCTCTACCTGGTCCAGAACGACGGCTCCGCGATCCGCTATGGGGTCGGCGTCGGCAAGGAAGGCTTCAGCTGGAAGGGCGTCGAGAAGATCTCGAACAAGAAGGAATGGCCGGACTGGCGCCCGCCTGCGGAGATGCGGAAGCGCCGCCCGGAGCTCCCCGTGATGATGGCGGGCGGCCCTGACAACCCTCTGGGGGCAAGGGCGCTCTATCTCGGCAACACGCTCTATCGCATCCATGGCTCCAACGAGCCCTGGACGATCGGCCACGCCGTCTCGTCGGGCTGCATCCGCATGACCAACGAAGACGTCATGGACCTCTACGAGCGCGTCGGGGTCGGCACCACCGTCAAGGTGATCTAAGGCCCGTCGCGGCCGGGTCCGCCGCTTCGGCGGCGGACTCCATCAGGTTAACTAAGGCCTAATTTTCACTACACTTTTTATTTTTCGCCACGCGCCCGCCACCACGAAACTCCCACCTCGGCCGCGCGTTATGGCGCCGGGGTCGTGCTGTGTCGGAGTATCCACGATGGCGCCTTTCCGGGTCCTCATTCTCGAAGACGACGCGATTCTGGCCCTCGATCTCGCAACGATCGTCTGTTGCTGGACCGACGCGGACGTGACGTCCTGCCGCTCGATCGCGCAGGCGCGCCGCGCCCTGTCCGGCGGCTTTGACTTCGCTCTGCTCGACGTCGACGTGGCCGACGGCAAGTCCTACGAATTCGCCCGCTCGCTGAAAGACCGCAGCCTGCCGTTCGCCTTCGTGTCGGGCTCCGACGCCGATGACGCGCCGGACGAGCTGCGCGACGCCGCCTTCATCTCGAAGCCCTACGACCAGCGGGCGATCGAGCGCCTCGTGGCGGCGAACGCAGGCGCCCGCCGTCATCCCTGACGATCTGTCGGAAGTCGGCCTCAGCCGGCGCGCGGCGGCGCCGGCCTCAGAAAGCGGTCCAGGAAAGAGCTGACGCCGGAATCCTCCGAGCCGTCCTCGGACTCAAGGCTGCCCTCGATCGGAAGTTCGAGCAGGTCAGCGTCCGAACCTCCCTGACGCTTGAGCTCTTCGCGATCATTGTCGTGCCGAGCGGCCATGGGCGCACTCCACTGTTCACGTCCCGCATTGTGGCGGGATCCTCGCCCCTGCTTACGAGGGTCAACGACGAGCGCAGCGTTCGGTTCGCCCGATCAGATCCAATCGTCGTCGTTATCCGGTCCCAGGCCGCCCAGATCCTCCGGTCCCGGCTCGCCCGGTCCGTCGTGCTGCGGCCCGCCGACGCTGTCCAGAAGCCCGGAGAACCAGCCTTCATCCTGACCCGCGGCATTGGCCGCGGAGCCAGCCTCCTGGTCCGCCGTGGGCGTGTCGGCAAGCTTCGCGGCCTCGCCGGCCTGGGCTTCTCCGCCACCGAACATCGAGCGGAGGCCCTGAAACAGCAGGGCGCCGCCCGCGACGCCGGCGGCCGTCTGCAGCGCGCCCGAGAGGAAACCGCCGCCGCGCGAGGGCTGCTCATAAGCCTGCCCGCCCTGCCCGGCGGGCCCGCCATAGGGCTGCTGGGGCTCAAAGCCCC
>NZ_JBJKEX010000129.1:0-7675 GCF_045505405.1 Hansschlegelia beijingensis
CCGTACAAGGAGTGGCTGAAGAAGACTCAGCTGGTGCTCGAGGACCTGCCGGACGTGATGAGGCTGAGCCCTCAGGCGCGCGGCGAAGCGCCCCGGGAGGGCCGGGCCTGGGCGCCGCGTTCCGGCTGACGAGCTTGTCGCATTGACTCCCGCCACAGTCCCGCCATAGCGTCCGCCGCGACGGTTCCCCTCGGGGATCAAAAGGGAACGCGGTGATGGTTTTCGGACCTCATGCCGCGGCAGCCCCCGCTACTGTGAGCGGCGAGTGACTTCGTCATCGGCCACTGGACCCACGCGGTCTGGGAAGGCGACGGAGCGAGCTACGACCCGCAAGCCAGGAGACCTGCCGTCATTCGTGTGGTCACACGCGAACGCATCGGGCGGGGTGCACCGATGGTGGGCGAACCGCGGGCGCATGAGAGGCGTCTGCGGCGAGACCTCCGGTTCGCGGTGACGTGCCACCCGTCCCGCTCGGGGTCTTGATGTCCAGCCTTCCCTGCCGTTCACGGTGCGCGGCTCTCGCAGCGTCCGTCGCCCTTTCCGCAGTGCAGATCTCCTCCGCGGCCGCGCAGGCCGAGGCTTCCGGCGACGCAGCGCAGCTCGAGGAAATCTCCGTCACCGCGAACCGGATCGAAGGCCCGCAGGCCGCGATCGGCAGCGCGGTCTCGTCGATCTCGCGCAAGGAGCTCGAGCAGCGCCAGATCCGCGTCGTCTCCGACGCCCTGCGCGAGTTGCCGGGCGTGGCGGTGAACCGCACCGGGCCGATCGGCGCCGCGACGGCGGTCCGCATCCGGGGCGCCGAAGCGAACCAGACGCTCGTCCTCATCGACGGCATCCGGATGAACGACCCCGGCGCCAGCGCGGAGTTCGACTTCGCCAACCTGCTCAACCTCGAGGTCGAGCGCATCGACGTGCTGCGCGGGCCGCAGAGCGCGCTCTACGGCTCGGACGCGATCGGCGGCGTCGTCAACATCGTGACCCGCAGGGGCGAGCCCGGCCCAACCCGGCTGCGCGCCAGCATCGAGGGCGGCTCCTTCGGCACCGCGACCGGCACGGCCTCGGTGTCGGGCGGGACGCAGGCCTACGACTACCTGATCGCCGGCCAGGGCTTCAGAACGCGCGGAATCTCCAGCGCGCGACGCTTCGACGCCTATGCGCCGACCGGCTCGCTCGACCGCGACGGCTACAGGAGCGGGACCGGGCTCGCCAAGGTCTCGGTGCGGCCGAACGACAATCTCGAGTTCACGGGCGTCGCCCGCTACACCGAGTTCGACGCCGACCGGGACAATTTCGGCGCGGCTTCGGACGGATATCCCGTGGCGGCCGCGGTCGACAGCCGCGACACCGAGAAGGGCAAGCAGTTCTTCGGCCGGGCGCAGGCCAGGGCGACCCTGCTCGACGGCGCCTGGGACCATGTGCTCGGCATGTCCTACACGCGGCAGGACCGGCGCAGCTTCGACGGGAGCGACCTCGAGACCTACGCCACGCTCGGCGAGATGACGCGGTTCGACTACCAGACCAACATCCGGTTCGACACGGCCGGGGCGCTGCCGACGAGCCATGTCGTGACCTTCGGCGCGGACCACACGCGCGACGCGGTGAAGAGCTACACCGCCTTCCCGTTCCCGGCCGACGCGCCGAACCCGCTGCGCAAGCACCTCGACACGTCGGGGCTCGTCGGCCAGTACCAGATCGGCTTCCTCGAACGGTTCTTCGTCACCGGCAGCATCCGGCACGACTTCAACGACCGCTTCGACGAGGCGACCACCTACCGCGTCGCGAGCGCCTACACCTTCGATCACACGCGCACCAAGCTGCGCGCCTCGTGGGGCACCGGCGTCAAGAACCCGACGGCCTTCGAGCTGTTCGGCTACTCCGGCGACTACGTCCCGAACCACAGCCTCAAGCCCGAGCGCGGCGAAGGCTGGGACATCGGCTTCGACCAGCCGCTGTGGAGCGACCGGATCGTCGTCGACGCGACCTACTTCCAGCAGCGCGTCCGGGACCTGATCTCCAGCGAGACCATCGCCGACCCGAGCGAGCCGGGCGGCTTCGTCAGCCGGGCGATCAACCTCGCCGGCGCGTCCAAGATCCACGGCGTGGAGCTCGGCGTAACCGTCAGGCCGCTCGACGGGCTGACGCTGCGCGCCGCCTACACCTTCAACGACGGCGAGGACGCGACCGGCGCGACGCTGGTCCACCGGCCGCGCCACATCGCGAGCCTCAACGCCAACTACGCCTTCCTGGACGGCCGGGCGAACGTGAACCTGGGCGTCGTCTACAACGGCCGTCAGCGCGAGTTCATCTACGACGCCGTGACCTACGCCCGCACCACCGCGCCCCTGAAGGCCTACACGCTGGTCAACATGGCGGCGTCCTACAAGGTGACCGACAACGCCGTAGTCTACGGCCGGATCGAGAACCTGCTCGACAAGCGCTACGAGGAGGCGCGCACCTACGCCTCGACCGGCCGCGCCGCCTATGGCGGGGTGAAGGTCTCGTTCTGAGGGAGGCCGGGCGGGCGCGCGGCGTCCCGTCAGAGCGTGCCGCCGGGCGCCGGAGCGCCCCGCGCCGCAGCGAGGCGCCGCTCCCTCTTGGCCTCGTACATGCGCGCGTCGGCGACGCGGAAGAGCTGGATCAGCGACGACGCGTCGTTCGGGTAGACTGCGTAGCCGGCGCTGAAGGCGACCTGCACCGTCGCGTCGCCCAGCAGGAACGGTTCGTCGAGCGCGTCGTACAGGCGCCTGATCATGCGGTCCGCGTCCTGCGTGGACATCGCCGGCAACAGCAGCACGGCGAACTCGTCGCCCCCCAGTCGTCCGACCACGTCGCTCTCCCGGAAATGCCGCGAGAGGCGACCCGCGAACTCCTTCAGCACGGCGTCCCCGACGGGATGGCCGAGGTTGTCGTTGATCTGCTTGAAGCCGTCGAGGTCGAGCACCAGCAGGCCGAACGTGTCGTGCACGGCCGCGCTCAGCGCGTCCTCGATCGAGCGCCGGTTCTTGAGGCCCGTCAGCGGATCGCGCTCGGCCAGCGTGAGCAGCGTCCGCTCCCGCTTCTTGCGCTCGGTGATGTCGACGAACACGGCCAGGCACATGCCCGCTTCAGGGATGAGGGAGACGCTGAAGGCGGCGTGGAACTGCGCGCCGTCCTGGCGGCGGCAGAGCAGCTCCTCCTCCGGAACGTCGACGCGGCTTTCGGGCGGCGAGGCCATGTCCTTGACCGCCTGCGCGCGATGGCGCTCGGCCTCGCGCGGGTCCGCGAAGGTCCTCGAAACCACGTCGAAGACGTCCCGGCAGTCCGCCAGCGACAGCCCGAACATCCGCGTGAAGGCGCGGTTGACGAACTCGACGCGGCCGTCGCCGAGCCGGCACCAGGAGACCGCGACCGGCAGGGCGTCCAGCGCAAGCCGCATGCGGTCGTCGCCGCTCGTGGAACCGGGGATCGCGCCGCGGATTTCAGACATCATGCACTCGCTGGCAGGTGGACGAACACCGACCTCCCCCAGTTAGGCGCCGTTTCTCAAAACCAAGAGGCCAACTGTCACGATTCAACATGATCCGCCCGGCATCGGGGGAGTAGCGCGAGAAGCGACCTGGCCGGCGCACGCCGCGGTTGCGCGCCCGCCGGAGCGCGGTCAGTGTGGTGGGCTTGGCATGCGACGGGAGGGCGCCATCCACGCATATCGCCCAGCCTGCGCACTGCTGCTGGCGTTCGCGACGGCCAGAGCCACCGAGGTCGCGAACGCGCAGCAGCCGGACCAGACGCTGCTCTACGACGAGAACGGGCTGAAGCTGCGCTGGCATCTTCAGCTGGGACTGAACGCCGTGAGCGAGCGCAACCTGTACTGGAACCTGGCGGCGACGACCTCGCCCCAGTCTGATTTCGATCCGGTCTCCCACTGGCTCGAGGGCTATGTCGAACCCGGCCTGCGCTTCGAATGGGCGCCCTTCGGCCGGTCGACCTTCTACGGAAAGCTGTCCTCTGTCGGCTCTTATACGGCCGGGACCGACGCTTTCGACTGGAGCGACACAGGGCGGATAACGGTCGAAGACGCCTATCTCGGGTACCGGGTCGGGTCCGCCAGGGCGACGGGCCTCGACCTGTCCCTGGGTTCGCGCGAGCTGAAGCTCGGCAGCGGCATGCTGATCGCGAACGGCGGCTCGAGCGGCTTCGAGAGAGGCGCTCTGAAGTTCGGCCCGAGGAAGGCCTGGAAGCGCGCCGCGTTCGCGCATGTCTATGAGGACGGCTTCACGGCGACGCCCTTCTACCTCCAGCCCAATGAGCTGCCGTCAAACGACGGCCACAACAAGCTCGCTGGCGGGGATCTCCGATATGACGCCGCCGCCGGCGGGTTCCTCGGCCTCTCCTACATCAACGTGCTCCATTCGGACTCCCCCTATGTGAAGGCGCCCCGCGGCGGCGTCGGGCCGCCGACCCTCCTGCCCCGCGGACGCGACGGAACCAACGCGCTCAATCTCTACGCCAGGACGAACCCGTTCAGCGGCGCCTTCCGGAACTGGTTCCTGACCGGAGACTTCGCCTATGAGTGGAACAGGACGGTCGACCTGGAAGCCTGGGGCGGCCGCGTTCAGGTCGGCTACGCCTTCAGCGGCCTGCCCTGGCCCACCGTCCTGACCTACTCGTTCCAGACCTTCTCCGGAGACGACCCCAAGACGTCGCGACTCGAACGCTTCGATCCGCTGTATTACGAGGGCTCCCCGGGGGCCTGGGCCACGGGCTCGAAGTCGTCGCTCGTCTTCACCAACTCGAACATCCGCGCGCATGAGGTTTCGCTGCGCGTGCACCCCACCGAGCGCGACACGGTCACGCTGCGCTATGCGCGCATCCTGGCGAACGAGCTCGGCAGCCCGATCCAGTTCGGACAGGCGACCCGCCTATTGAACTTCGGGGGCGCAGCCTATCTGATCTCGGGGGTGACGGAGCACCACCTCTCGGACGACGTGTTCCTCGAATACGGACGCACGATCAATCCGAACACGTTTCTGACGGCCGGCGTCAGCATGTCCGTCCCGGGCAAAGGCATCCGGGGCGTCGCCGACGGGAGAACGCCCAATTGGGTCGGAGGCTTCGTCAATGCCGTCGTCAATTTTTAGGACAGCGGCCCTCGCCGCGGGCCTCGTCATGACGCTGGGATCATCTTCCGGCGCGGTCGCCGATGCGGCCCCGCTGTCCGCCCAGGAGTCCGATCCCCGCGTGATGGGCTGGATGGAGGGTTTTCCGCCCCCGAAGGACAGGATCATCACGCAGCCGGATTCGGTCTATTTCTCGTTTCCGAAGCTGCGCTGGTCGGTCTGCCATCTGCGCGAGTTTCTTCCGACGGAGGAGATAAGCCGGGGCCTCGGCGCGCCTGTGCCGCTGGCCTATCCGCCGCCTTACGAGTTCGCGGACCTTCGGGACGCGATCGACGCCCTGACCTTCACGCCGCTCGGCGCCGACACGCAGATGAGCTGGGAGCAATCGCTCTACGCGAACTACACCGACGGAATTCTCATCCTTCACAAGGGCCGCGTGATCTACGAGCGCTACTTCGGCTGCCTCGAGCCGGACGGCAAGCACGCCGCGATGTCGATGACCAAGTCGCTGACCGGGCTGCTGGCCGAGATCCTGGTCGTCGAGGGCAAGCTGAACGAGGCCGCGCTGGTGTCGGACATCGTGCCCGAGGTCAGGGACAGCGCCTTCGGCTCCGCGACGGTGCGCCAGGTGATGGATATGACCACCGGCCTGCGCTACTCGGAAGACTACGCCGACCCCGAGGCCGACATCTGGACCTATTCAGCCGCCGCCAGCCCCCTCCCGAAGCCCGCGGGCTACAGCGGGCCGGACGGTTATTGGGAATATCTCCAGCAGGTGAAGCCGGAGGGAAAGCACGGCGACGCCTTCCACTACCGGACCGTCAACTCCGACATGCTCGGCTGGATCATCTCCCGCGTCTCGGGCAGGTCAGTGACCGATCTCGCCTCGGAACGGCTGTGGCGGCCGATGGGCGCCGAGCAGGACGCCTATATGACGGTCGACGGCAAGGGGACGCCCTACGCCGGAGGCGGCCTCTCGGCCGGCCTGCGCGATCTCGGCCGCCTCGGCCTGCTGATGCTGAACGAGGGCGTGATCGACGGAAAGCGGCTGTTTTCGGCCGAGGTGGTGAAGAAGATCCGCGCCGGAGGCGATCCGGCGAAGTTCGGCGCCAGCTATCCGGCGCTCGTCGGCGGACGCTACTCCAGCATGTGGTGGCTCTATCCCGGCGACGAGGGCGTCATCGCCGCCCGCGGCGTCCACGGCCAGACGATCTATGTGGACCCGTCCGCCGAGATGGTCGTGGTGCGCTTCGCCTCGTTCCCCAAGGCGCAGAACCCGCTCATCGACCCCACCACGCTTCCGGCCTTCCGGGCGGTCTCGGAATATCTCAGGTCGCGGTGAGCCTGATGGCTGGAGTGGGCGACGCAGCCGCCACCCATCTTCCACTGGGCGCGCGGGCGGCTTACCGCGCGGTGCGGTCACTGGGCCGCGGCCTTGACCCTTTATCCCCAAGCTGCGCCCGCGTTGAAACCGCCTGTGAATGGCTCGAGGTGGCCGTCTGAGTGATCCGCTCCCCACGTGGTTCGTGGTCTTCGCCTATGCGGAGGCTCTGGCTTGTCCCGTGCTGGAGCAGCGCGTCGCGGCCGACGACGTCGGAGCGCTCGCCGCCCTGCTCGGTCCTGAGGCTGGCGGCGATCCCGACCTTTGGTGGACCCACTGGCTGGACCAAAGCGAGCTTGAGAGGCTGATCGCCGCATTCGGCGTCAGCCCCACCTTCCGCGAGTACGACGCGGTCGCTCTCGCCCGCCCGAGCTCCATCCGGAACGCGCCCTACCTCGTCCACACCGGCTTCGAGTTGTTCCTGATGCTCGAAGGCCGCAAGCCCTTCGCGGCCTTCGACAACGAGCATCCGAGCGACTGGGCGGAGGACTATCTTGCGCCATTCGAGCGAGAGGTCGCTGCGGGCCGCCTCTCCAGGCGGAGCGCGTATCAGCCGTTCCCTGCGCCTGTGCCCAATCCGGATGGCGCGCCCTGGTCCGGCGTGCAGCGGACCTGCGACGCGGCGCCCGGCGAGGAATGGCGCTTCGACGCCTATGACGCGATGCTGGCGCGGCTGAAGTCCGAAGGCTGGAGCGCAGAGCTCGAGCGGCTGCAGGGAACGCTGCTCGGCTATGAGGACTGGCAGAACAACTGGTGGGCCGCGCACGCGGAGTCATTGTGGGAGCGGGCAGCCCTCCCCCACGATGAAAGCGATTGATCTCAGAGCGGCGCAGAAAGTGCCACCGACCGAAGACAAAGGCCGCCCACGCGCGACGGGCGCATGAAAGGTTCGGGTAGATTCTGACGCCTGGGCAATGCGACGCTGCGCCATGACCAAAAGCCAACTCCTCCTCACAGTCGAAAGGGACGGCGACGCGACTGTGGCGATCCATGCCAGGGTCACTGCGTCGACGTTCGCCGGCAGCGGCGCGGCTCACTTCGAACCAATAAATGTCCGCCAGACCTTCGTAATGAACCGCTCCGGATTCTCCGGAGGCCGCTTCGTTTGAGTCACGCCGCGATAGCCGGCTCGCTCAGCATTGCGTAATAGCGCTCTTCTGCTTCGGCTGGCGGGATGTTGCCGATGGGTTCGAGCAGC